>DASWWB010000994.1:0-2283 GCA_036406115.1 Herpetosiphonaceae bacterium | reverse complement strand
CCCGCTTCAGCTGGCGCCGCACCGCCGAGCAAACCCTCGCGGTCTACCGCCGCCTGCTCTGAGGCGGCGGCGGAGCCGATCAACCCAACCCGGCGCGCACTTGCGCGCCCGTCGACCCCTTGCATTGCGCGGAGGCTGGTATGTTTTTCTTGCTGGTGTGGGTGGTTATGGTCGTGGCGGTGGTTGTCTTCCCCCCGGACAAAAAGAGCAAAATGAGCCCGGGGCAGACCCTGATCCTGCTGGCGGCGGTGGCGATCGGCGGCGGTCTGATCGGCATTCTGACGACGGTGAATCGCACCCAGCTCTATCAGACCTATGAGCAGCGCGGCGTGGCGGTGACGGCGGCCGTCTCCAATCTGACGGTTGAGCGGCGCGGCAGCGGCAAGAGCAGCAGCACCCACTATCTGATCGACCTGCGCTACCGCACCGCCCAGCGCGCCGCCGTCGATCTGCGCCACGAAACCTCGGCCGAGGTCTACAACGAGCTGAAGGTCGGCGCCACGTTCCCCCTCTTGTATCTCCCGGAAAGCCCCAAAACCGTTGTCCTGCACCGCGAAATCCAGCTCTGGCGGGGCGGCGCGCGGCGCGACACGCTGCTGGCCTCGACCATCGGCATGGTGCTGGGCTTCGGGCTGCTGGCAGGCATGCTCAAGCTGCGGCAGCGCTTCCGCCCCGCGCCGGCCAATCCGTACTAGAATCCCCCCAATAAAACCAGCCGCCGCAGCTTCGGGCCGCGGCGGCCGATGATCGGAGCAGCGCCATGGACAAACGCTACGACCGGATCGCTTTCATCCAGGCCTACGCCGCCACCAAGGAGCCACAGGGCCATGAGGATTTCGCCCGCTTCAACAGCGCCCGGCTGGCGGCGCTGGAGAAGGCGTTCGGCCTGAAGCTGACGTGGGAGGGCGTGACGCGCGCCGACAACAGCGATTTGTGGATGCTCTTCAGCGGCGCCGTCCGGTCCTATCTGAGCATTTCCACGCCGAGCGACGGCTTTCTGGACAGCACCGGTATCAATATCCTGCTGGAGAAGCTCGGCGACGAGGCGAAGCCGATGCTTGCTGACTTGCATACCATCGTCGATCTCGCCGACGCCAGCAGAAAAGCCCATCTCGGCATGCTCGACGAGCTTTTCGTGCTGCTGTGGGGCGACATCGGGACCGTCGTCACCTCGGAGCAGCTCCGGGCGCTGGGCTTCGACGACGCGCAGGAGCCCAACTGGCTGGACTACGAGTGAGTGCCGGGCGCCGCTACCAGTTGGGCCAGCGGTCGTTGCGGGTGCCGTCGGAGATTTTCTTCACCTCCTCGCGCTTGATATCCAAGATGTAGACCTGCCACAGGCCGTCACGCTGGCTCTCGAAGGCCAGGTAATCGCCGTCCGGCGACCAGCGCGGCCAGCGGTTGCGGCCCTCGCCGAGCCCGGTCAGCTCGACCGACTCGCCGCCGGCCGCCGCGACCGTCCAGATCGCGGTGACATACTCGGCGGTGGTCTGGCGCTCGGTGAGGAAGGCGACGGTGTCGCCGTCGGGCGACCAGTCGGGCCAGTACGAATCATCAGCGAGGCGGGCCAGGAGCCGGTCCTCGCCGGTCGCCAAGTCCAGGACCCGGATCTCGAAGCGCTCGGACTGATTGGCTTTGGAGTGATAGGCGATCCGCTTGCCGTCGGGCGACCAGGCCGGGCCGCCCTGCCAGCCGGGCGCGTCAGTGATGCGTCGGATGCCGGAGCCGTCGGCGTTCATCACATAGATGTCGCGCTCGCCGGGCGTGGCGGAGTCGCGGGTGCTCTCGAAAATAATCTGCTTGCCGTCGGGCGACCAGCGCGGGGCGCGGCTGAGGCCGGGGCCGAAGGTCAGCTGGCGCTCGTTGCCGCCGTCGGGATCGGCGCCGAAAATCTGCTCGACCGGCAGGCCGTCCTGCTGGGCGGTGTGGACATAGGCCAGCCGGCCGTCGGGGGCGCGGTCGCCGAGCACATTGTCGTTGTGGGCCGGGACCGCCTGGACGGCGCCGCTGCCGTCCAGCGCCAGCACCAGGAGATCGTACGGGCCGCGGCCGGAGCGGTCCTGGACCGTGATCAGCAGCGAGGGCGAGTCGCCGGCCGGGCCGGCAGTCGCGCCATTGCCGCTCGCGCCGCCGAACAGCCGGTCGCGGAAGGCGTAGGCCGCGCCGCCGGCGCCGCCGAGCAGCAGGAAGATCAGCAACACCGCCCAAGGGAAGCCGCGTTTGGCGGCGGGCCGGGGCGGGTGGCTGGCGGGGGCGGGCCCGGTCTGGCTGGCGGGGCCGGCC
>DASWWB010000993.1:0-7208 GCA_036406115.1 Herpetosiphonaceae bacterium | reverse complement strand
ATATGCTCGCCGCGATCGAGCGCGGCGCCACCGCCGCCCGTCCGCCGACAGCGCCGCTGGACGGCGCATTCGCCGCCGAGGATGGCTTTGATCTGCCAGGCGCCGGGGAGCTGATCGCCGGGGCGGAGCCCTTCGCCGCCGTCGCGGATTCGTTCGATGACTCGATCCCTGGCGACGGGGAGCTTGTCGCCATCGCCGAGGAGCGCGAGGTCGCCGTCGGCGATGGCTTTGGCAGCGCCGGGAACGACCATCCCGCCCCCGCCGAGAACGGGCAGGCCGCCGCGATCTCCGCCAGCGATCCCATCATTGCCGCCGCGCCAGAGGGGCCGGCGGGAGACGCAGCCTTGGCTGCTCGAAAGGACGATCTCATGACCCAGTCTGTCCAGGAGGCCCTGACCGCCGCCATGCAAATCGAAGGAGCGCTCGGCGTGGCGCTGGTGGATTCCCAGAGCGGCATGTCGCTCGGCACCCAGGGCGGGGGCTCGATTGACCTGGAGGTGGCCGCCGCCGGCAACAGCGATGTGATCCGGGCGAAAATGCGGGTGATGGAAAGCCTCGGCCTGGGCGACAGCATCGAGGACATTCTGATCACGCTCGGCACGCAGTACCATCTGATCCGGCTGCTGCGCTCCTCGCCGGGCCTCTTTGTCTATCTGGTGCTGAACCGCAGCCAGTCCAATCTGGCCATGGCCCGCCACAAGCTTTCGCAGATCGAATCGACGCTGAGCCTGTAGCGCCAGGCGAGACGGAACCGGCGGGGGCGCGATCGATCCGATCGCGCCCCCGCCGCGTTTAACGCTACACCAGGTCGCCGATGATGCAGCGCGACGAACGATCGGGCAATAAAAGAGCCGGCACAGCGGGGTGGCTGCGCCGGCTGGTCGGATGGGCTTGGCGGGGCTTAGGCGGTCAGGGTGACGCCGCCCGGGCTGTCGTTGGCATCGGTGTCGTCGGTGCTGTCGTTGGCGACCATCTCCTCGACCGACAGGGCTGCGACGCGATCCTTGGGACCGAGATTCACGATGTTGACGCCTTGGGTGATGCGGCTGTAGCAAGAGATGCCCGAGGCTCGCGTCCGCATCACGATGCCGTTGCGGGTGATGACCGTCACTTGGTGGTCGGCCGTCACGACGCGGGCGGCGGCGATGGTGTCGTTCGGCTTGAGTTTGATCGTCATAACGCCCTGGCCGGCCCGGCCCTTGCGCGTGTATTCGTCAAGCTCGGTGCGCTTGCCCATGCCGTTGGCGGTGACGATCAGGAGCTGCGAGCCCTCGCGCACCAAGTCCATGCCGACCACGTAGTCGCCCTTGTCCATCTTGATGCCGATCACGCCGCTCGCCGGCCGGCCCATCGACCGCACGTCCTCCTGGGCGAAGCGGATGGTCTGGCCCTTGAGGGTGGTCATCAGGATGTCCTCGTGGCCGAGGCTGACGTGGACCCAGCACAGCTCGTCGCCCTCTTCCAGGCCGATCGCGATCAGGCCGTTGGAGCGGACGGAGCTGTACTCGTTGAGGATGGTCCGCTTGATCCTGCCGTTGATTGTGGCCATCACCAGGTACTCGGCCTCGTCGAAGTCCGGCACGGCGATCAGCGAGGTGACCAGCTCGCCCGGCTCCAGCGAGATCAGGTTGACGAGCGGCAGGCCCTTGGCGGTGCGGCTCGCATCCGGCACCTCGTGGGCCTTGAGCTGATAGACCTTGCCGCGATTGGTGAAGAACAGCAGGTCGTTCATGGTGTTGCACGGGATCAGGTGGCTGACGACGTCGTCTTCCTTGGTCGACATGCCCTTGATGCCGCGCCCGCCGCGGTGCTGGACCCGGTAGGTGTCGCTCGGCACTTTTTTGATGTAGCCGCGGTCGGTGACGCTGACCAGCACGTCCATGTCGGGGATCAGGTCCTCGGTGCTGATGTCGCCGGTCGCCTCGGCCACGATCCGCGTCCGCCGGACGTCGCCGTATTTCTCTTTCAGCTCGCCCAGGTCGGTCTTGATGATCTGGAGCACCCGCCGCGGCTTGTTGAGGATGTCCTCCAGCTCGGCGATCAGCTTGATGACCTCGCGGTACTCGTCCTCGATCTTCTTGCGCTCCAGGCCCGACAGCCGCCGCAGCTGCATCTCCAGGATGGCCTGGGCTTGCAGCTCGCTCAGCTTGAAGTTCTTCATCAGGTTGTTGCGCGCGCTCTCGGTGGTGCGGCTGCTGCGGATGGTCTGGATGATCTCGTCAAGGTTGTCGAGGGCGATTTTCAGGCCCTCCAGGATGTGGGCCCGCGCCCGCGCCTTGGCCAGGTCGAACTCGGTGCGCCGCCGGATGACTTCCTGGCGGTGCTCGATGTATTCCTGCAAGGCTTTTTTGAGCGTCAGCAGCCGCGGCTGGGTGCCGTTCTCGATCAGCGCCAGCATGTTGGCGCCGAAGGTCGTCTGCATGTTGGTGTATTTGAAGAGCTGGTTCAGCACTTTCTTGGGCTGCGCGTCCTGCTTCAGGATCACGACCATCCGGATGCCCGAGCGGTCCGACTCGTCGCGCACGTCGCGGATGCCCTCGATTTTCTTCTCTTTCACCAGCTCGGCGATCCGCTCGATCAGCCGCGCTTTGTTGACTTGGTACGGCAGCTCGGTGACGACGATGTGATACGCTCCGCGCGCCGCCTCTTCGATGTGGGCCTTGGCCCGCAGCAGGATGCGCCCGCGCCCGCTGGAGTAGGCGTTCGCGATGCCCTCGGTCCCCAGGATCGAGCCGCCCGTCGGGAAGTCCGGCCCCGGGATGAATTTCATCAGGTCTTCGATGGTGGCGTCGGGGTTGTCGATCAGGTGCATCGCCCCGTCGCACAGCTCGCCCAGGTTGTGCGGCGGGATGTTCGTCGCCATGCCCACCGCGATCCCCGCCGCGCCGTTCAGCAGCAGGTGCGGCAGCCGCGACGGCAGCACCGTCGGCTCCTGATACTCGCCGTCGAAGTTCGGCTTGAAGTTGACGGTGTCTTTTTCGATGTCAACCAGCAGCTCTTCGGCGATCGCGCGCAGACGGCACTCAGTGTAACGATAAGCGGCCGCGCTATCACCATCAATCGAGTTCGATACAATTTCGCCGGAAGCGAGCATGAAATTGTGGTGGACATTGACAGTGATGTCGTAAACGTCGTGCAAACCGCTGATCTGGCGGATATTTGCCATCTGGCGCATAGCCTGCGGCATATGGACGATCGGCGCACTATTGATGATATTTTCGATCGTGCGTTGCTCGAAGGCGCCGGACATAATCTGATCGGCGCTGGTCAGATCCTTGGCCTGCTTCCAGCTCATGTCGCTGAGCATAAACTTGTGATCGGGCGTGCAGCGGACCGTCGCGCCATCGCTGAAGGTCAGCTCGACCAGCTCGGCGCCGCGGCGGGTGATGCGTGAGTAGCGCCCCTCGCCGGCCACGATCCGGCCCTCGGCGTCAACCGAGTAGACATAGAAGATCTGGTCGCGGGGCAGCTCGGCCAGCTCCTCGAACGAGCGCTCGGTGCCGTCGACCAGCTTGATCTTCGTGTCGCCGGTGAAGCAGCCGAAGTTGCCCTGGCCGTCGACGAGCATGTAGCGCATGTTCCATTCCTGGGCCAGTCGGACCAGCGCGTCGTAGACCGAGGCGTCGCCGTGGGGGTGGTACTTTTTGAGCACCTCGCCGACCACGCCGGCGCACTTGGAGTATTTCGTGTTGTAGTGGAGTCCCTCGCGGAACATCGCGTACAAGATGCGCCGCTGGACCGGCTTGAGGCCGTCGCGGGCGTCCGGGAGCGCGCGCGAGACGATGACGCTCATCGCGTAGTCGAGATAGGCGACGCGCATCTCGTCGACAATCGCGACAGGTTTGACGATTCCGATTTCCATACTCAGTATCCCTTACGCAAAAACTAAAACCGACAACAGAGAATTACGAAGTGTGAGTGGGACAGGCGACGACAACGCCGTTCGCCAGGACGCAGGCGCCGAACTCGTGCAGCGCGATGGCGCAGAGCGGGACCTGCCGATCGAGCCAGCGCACGGCGACCACCCGGTGGTTGTGGGTGGCGGCGGCGTCGAGCAGCTCATCGAAACTATCGAAATAGGCGCCGAGCTTGGCGCTCTTGGGAATCCAGTTGGCCGAGCGCTGCTGATCGTACAGCTCGGGCGTGACGCGCTCGCGGCCGAACTCGGCGAGCAAGCGGGCGACATAGCCGGCGATTTTGGAGCGCATCACCTGGCGTTTGTAGTCCGGGTTCTGCCACTTTTCGGTGAGCGCGGCGGCGGCCTTTTCGGCCAGCTCGTTCATCGCGTTGGGATTGCGCTCCATTCGCTCGGCGTACTCGCGCTTGCGGCCCTCCAGGTGGGCGGCGCGGAACTCCGGGTTCTCCCACTGGCGCTGGATCTTCTCGCGGTGCATCTCGCGCATCTCGGGGTTTTCCCAGAGCTTGAGCGCGGCGCGGCGGGCGAGGGTCGGATCCTGCTGGTGCTGGCGGCGGGCGCGTTCGGCCATCTCAAGCGCCAGCTCCGGATCGTTGTTGAACCGTTCGCGGAGGGCGCGGGAGACCTGGACAGCCCGGCGGCGGATGAGATCGCGGTCGCGGTTCCAGCCCAGCACGCGCTGGCGGTCGGCCTCGACGGCTTCGGGATGTTCCTGGCGGTATCGCCGCATGGCCTCTTGCTGTGCGTCGCGGAACTGCGGATTGGCGTTCAGCTCCAGCATATGGCGTTTTTTCGCTTCAAGCGCCGCTGGATTGTTGGCGTAGTGGCGTCGGACGGCGCTTTTGTAGCGTTCCTGGCGCATCGGATTGACGCGATAATCAGCCCATGCTGCGGACACTCGTTGCTGATGGGCCGGATCCTGGTTTTGCTGGCGCATTCGCTCGCGACGCTCCTCGATAACCTCGGGATGTTCCGCGTAATAGTCGCGTACGCCTTCGCGCTGCGCTGCTCGAAACGATTCATCTTGCCACAGCAGCTTTACATGCTCCGTATGAATCCGCTGATGCTCATCCCAGCTCATCCGCGCAAGATTGGTTGGGCGATTGTCGAAGCGGTTGAAATTAATATGATGTCGGACAAATGAGCCTTTGATCTCAGCCGCCAATCCGTGCCGCACGTTGTACTCATCAGCTAGGCGATGGACAAACTCGTATTTGCCGGTCGTAGGCTGTAATACACGAAGATAATCACTTGTATTAGCTGCGAGTTTCGCCGTGTCGAAATAGGCGGCGAACAGGCTGTCGTCGATGGTGAGATCGGCGGCGGGCTTCCAAGCGCCGTCGCGGAGCAGCAGCGGCTGGGCGGGGTGGCAGCGGAGGACGGAGCCGTCGTCGAGGGTCAGCTCGACGGCGGGGCCGGGCGCTGCTTGGGCGACGGCGGCGGCTTGGGCGACAGCGATGCGGCCCCGGCGATCCACGGCGTAGGCGAAGGCCCCGGCGGCGGGCGCGGCGGCCAGCTCGGCGAGGCTTGGTTCGGCGCCGTCGAGCAGCCGGAGGCTGGTCGCGGGGCAGAGGCCGTAGGTTGGATCGGGCATCGGGATCGTCTCCGCGGCTCGGGATCGCTCAATCGTCTCGGATGGGCTCGGCGGCGGCGTTTTGTCCTGTCGCAGCGCGCCAAAAACCCGCCATTCCATCCCGCTCATTATACCCGAAAACAGCCGCGTTGTCGAGTGATTTTAGAACACATGAGCGAGACGGCGGCCGCGCGGCCATGGTAGAATGGGGATCGGCGCGCGGCCTCGCGCGCAGTGAGAGAAGCGACAACCTATCATCACGAAAGAGAGAACAGGCATGCGCCGAATCGGCTTCCTGCTGTGCTTGCTGCTTGCAGCTTGCAGCTCCGCAACACCCACCAGCCCGTCTTCGCCCGTCGCCGGCGCCACCGCCCGCCCGACTGCCAAACCAGCCCCCACCGCCCGCCCGACTGCCAAGCCAGCCCCCACCGCCGAGCCAACGCTCGCCCCCGCCGCCGACGCCAGCCCGCCGGCTGATGCGCCCGGCGCTTTCGTCTGGATGCGGCACGAGGCGGGCGGGATCGGCGTGGTCGTCACCACCCTTCGCTACATCCCGGGGCTGGACGGCGGCAAGCTCATGGGCGATGGTTGGTTCGACAACCAGGGCGCCGAGCCGGTGTCGATGAAGGACATCGGTATTGCGGCCGTGGATGGCACTGGTCGCCGCGTCGAGGGAGAGGCGCTCCCGTTTGATGGCCTGAAAGGCGGGGAGATCGCTCCGGGCGGCCGCCGCGATTTTATGCTCGGGCTCAGGGAAGTCGATCCGCTGGGCGATGACTATGTCTTGGAGATTACGCCGCCTGGCGCCGCAGAGCCGATCGTTATCGCTGGTGCTCCGCCGGCGCCGGAATGGCCGCAGCAAGGCCTTGAGCTAGGGCCGGCGCTCTACCAGGCAGCCGACGCCCCGCCCGGGTTCCTGATGGAGCCCTCGCCCTATTTTTCGGCCGACGATCCGCCCTCGCATATGACCCGCGGCGGGATGCCGCAGCCGGTCGATCTGGTGCTTGCCTCGCTGGAGTCGACCGATGGCGGGAGCCTGGTCGCGTTGCTGAGCCTTTTCGGCTCGGCGGCGGAGGGGCTGCCGCTGTATAATCAAGTCGCGCTGCATGAACAGGCCGAATTGCTTGATGGGATCGGCGAGCGGGCGGCCTACTACGCCGGCCCGACCCACGACCGCCAGCGCGAGGTTGTCGAGGGGGCTTTTACGAGCTGCAACGCCGTTTTTTTCTTGCAGGCCGCTGCGGATCGCGGCGCCGTGCTGCCGGACAGAGAGGAGATCATCGCGTATATGGGCCGGGTCGCCGCGCGCGTCGACGCAGGCTGCGGCACACGCAAGAGCGGCACCCCGTAGCGCGCCGCGACGGCCGAGGAGGCGTTATACCGCAGGTCCTGATTTTGTTGCTCCTGCTGGCCGGCTGCGCCGCCGCCATGCCCGCCCCTCCGCCCGCCCCCGGGCTGCCGGTCTGGACGCGCCAGGAGGCGGCGGGGATCGGCGTCATCATCGCCGACGCGGGGCCGGCGGAGGCGCCGGGCGGCCTGGACGTGACGGGCTTGCTCGACAACGGCCGCGCCGAGCCGCTGAATCCCGAGGCGCTGGAGTTCGTGCTGGCGTTGCCCGGCGGCGAATCGCGCCAGCCCGTCGGCTTCGAGCTGATCGGCGGCGCCGGCCAGGTGGCGCCAGGCGAGCGGCTGGGCTTCATCGTGGCCTTCGATGACGCC
>DASWWB010000992.1:0-2039 GCA_036406115.1 Herpetosiphonaceae bacterium | reverse complement strand
CCGGACGAGGAGGCTTGGACTACTCTCGTGCAGCGAGATAATCTCCGCCGCGCGCAGGCCCCGGTAGCGCCCGCTCGCCTCGTCGTAGCCGTCGGCGTAGGCGAAGGAATCGGCTTCCCAGCTTGTCAAATTGAGTCCGCTCTGAATGGCATCCAGCAGCACCGCCGGGTTTTGGAGGCGCGGCAGATAGTGGTAGCGGCCGAAATCCTCGACCAGCTGGCGCACGGCGACGTGATCGCCGCGCCACAGCGGCACTTTGTCCATCTCCAGCCGCAGGCTTGAGGGCGCCAGGCCAAGCACCAGCAGCTCATCGCTGCGGAGTTTCTTGCTGGCCCGCGCCGCGAGCGCGTCCGGGCCCGCCAGCCGCATCGCCTGCCACTCGACCGGCGCCTGGGGCGTGCTCTGGGCCGGCACCAGCAGCCAGTGGTAGGTCTCGGGGATCCGGGCCACAACCATGCTGTCGGCGCTCGCCCGCTGGTTCTCGGCCTGCTTCACCTGGTGCGGCGACAGATCGAGCAGCTCCTTTTCGTCCAGAATCGAGGTCCAGGCCAGATATTTGCGCGCCGCCTCCTCCAGATCGTGCAGCCGCGTGTTGTCGGCGGCCAGGAATGACAGGCTGTTGCGGTAGAGCCGGGGCGCGCTGCCGCGCTGCTCCAGGATCTCGCGGGCGGCGCTTTCGGCGGGATTGGCCTGGCCCCTGCTGTAGGCCTGGGTCAGGCCCAGCACCACCAGCCGCGCGTCAAGATCATCCGGCACGTCGGCGCTTGAGCCCGGCAGCGGATGGACGCGGCTGAAGTCGCCGGGGGCGCGCAGGCTCTGGCGCAGGCGCCGCTCAAGCTCGCCGTGGACCTTGTCCTGCTCGCGCTTGAGCTGCTCGGCGCGGTCCTCGGCCAGCTTGGTGACGGTCGGCTGGGTCGAATACCAGTAGCGCGAGCCGTCCTGGTAGAGGAAGGTGGCGGCGGCGGTGAGGCGCCGGAGCGCATCGCCGAAGACCGCCGGCGCCTCGCCGGGCATCACGCAACCCAGCTTGATCCGCCGGTCCTCGAGGCCGCGGTTGGCGGCGCTGGCGGTCGGCGCCGAGCCCAGGTAGATGGTCCGGGCCACGCGGCGGCTGGCGGCGTATTTGCCCAGGTTCGGCACTTCGTTGTCGATCTGGAGCGGCAGCGAGGTCGCGCCGTCGACATCTTTTTCCAAGATCGGCACCCAGTTCTCGGACAGGTAGCGGGTCAGCTCGAACTGGACCCGCGACTCGTCGATCGGCAGGGTCGAGGGCAGGATCAGAGGGTTGCGGTCGCCCTTTTCCCACAACACATGGATGACCGCCGCCATCAGGCGCAGCACGCCGCGGGTGCGCTGGAACTTGACCAGCGTCGACCAGTCGGTGTAGAGCCGGTCGAAAATCTCGGGATGGATGGGATAGGCGGCCCGCAGCCGCTGCTCGTAGGCGCTGTCGCGGCACTCCGGCGGGAACTCCTGCTGCTGGGCGCGGTAGAGGTCGGCGAAGGCCCGCGCCACGACATCGCGGTCGGTGAACTGGGCGGGGGCGCTCAGCGGCTCGAACAGCCGCCGCCGGACAATCTCGAAGCTTTCTTCGGCGCTGGCCGGCCGCCACGAGGATTCGATGCGGCCGATCACGTTGCGCAGCCGGTCCAGGGCCTCGCGCCCGCGCTGGCCGCCGACCTCGGCCTCGTCCACGCTGTCGCGGGCGGCGCCGCTGGTGTCCGACGCCGGCAGGCTGATCACCAGCAGGCACTGCCGCGCCAGCTTGGCCGACTCGGTCAGCGCTTGGGCGAAGCTGAACTGGGTCTCGAAGCCCCCGCCGGGCAGGTCGCTCTGGTCGTGGAGCTGGCGGGCGTAGGCCACCCACTCGTCGATCAGGATCAGGCACGGGCCGTAGTCGTTGAACAGCTCGCGCAGCGTGTCGCCGGGGCTGGTCGCCCGCTCGTCGTCAAGCCGCACGCGCTCGAAGGCCGCCCTGCCGCCCAGCTGCCAGGCCAGCTCGCCCCACAGCGTGCGCACGACGGTGCCGTCCCCCTTGA
>DASWWB010000991.1:0-13647 GCA_036406115.1 Herpetosiphonaceae bacterium | reverse complement strand
GCGGGAATAGCTCAGTTGGTAGAGCATCTCCTTGCCAAGGAGAAGGTCGCGAGTTCGAGTCTCGTTTCCCGCTCCAATGCAACATCAGCGCCGTCAACGCGCTGATGTTTGTTTTTAACCCTTGCGCGCCGTATAATCGTGAGAGCATTCGCAGCAGAAAGGAACGCGCTGATGAAATTCATTATCGGGCTGCTGGTCGGGGCGGGGGCGGGCGTGGCGGCCACGCTGCTGCTCGCGAACAAATCCGAGGACGAGGGCCTGGCGGCGACTATCCAATCCAATGTCCAGGGCGTGCTGGCGTCCGCCAAAGCAGCCGCCGCCAAGCGCGAGCAAGAGCTGTGGCAGGAATTCCACGAGCGCGTGCCTTCGCCGGAGCAGCCGCTGCTCGGCTAGGGCGGATGGGCGGATCACAGCCTGGCCGGCCAGGCGCTGTAGCAAGGAAACCAAGCTTCATGAACGCTGAAATTGTGGCGATTGGCACAGAGCTGACCCTTGGCACCACCGTCGACACCAACAGCGCCTGGCTCGCCCAGCAGCTGGCCACGATCGGCGTCGCCGTCAACCGCGTCACCCTGGTCGGCGACGGCATGGACGAGATCACGGCGGCCGTGCGCGAAGCCTGGGACCGGGCGGATCTCATCCTTTGCTGCGGCGGCCTCGGCCCGACCGCCGACGATCTGACCCGCGAGGCGGTGGCCGCAGCGACCGGCCAGCCGCTGGAGTTCCACCAGGAGCTGCTCGACCAAATCGCGGCCCGCTTCCGCTCCTTCGGCCGCAAAATGGCCGATAGCAACCGCCAGCAGGCGTTCGTGCCCCGCGGCGCCCGGCCGATCCCCAACGCCCGCGGCACCGCGCCCTCCTTTATCGTCGAAGACGGCCCCAAAGCCCTGATGGTTTTTCCCGGCGTGCCCTCGGAGCTGCGCTTCCTGGCCGAGACCGAACTGCTGCCGTTCCTGCGCGAGGAGCGCGGGATGCGCTCGGTGCTGCTGGTGCGCTCAGTCCGGGTCAGCGGCACCAGCGAGGCCGAGGCCGGCGAGATGATCGCCGATCTCATGCAAGCGCCCTACCCGACTGTCGGAATCTCCGCCAAAGGCGGCCAGTACGAAGTGCGCATCTCGGCGCTGGGCGAGGATCGCGGCCAGGTCGAGGCCGATCTGGCGCGCACGGTTGACGAGGTGCGGCGGCGGCTGGGCAAATTCGTCATGGAGAAAGGCCATCTGGCGCTCCAGGTCTCGGGCATGCTGCGCGAGACGGGCCAGACCCTGGCGCTCTACGAGGGCTTCCGCGAAGGGCCGGTGTTCACCGCGCTGCAAGCGGCCCCGGATGGGCTCCAGGTGCTGCGGGGCGTGACGATCCATCCGCTGGACCAGCCGATCGACGCCGCCGCCGCCGAGGCGCTGGCGCGCACCGCCGCCTTTCAGGTGCGCGACGATTGGCGGGCCGACTACGGTCTGGCGGTCCAGCCGGCCCAGCCCGGCGCGGACGGCTGGATTGATGCCTGCCTGTTTCTGGCCGGGCCGCATGGCGAGCGGGCGTTCCGGCGGCGGATCGATCCCGCCAGCAGCGAAAGCATGAGCTTTGTCGGCAACGGCGCGCTCGAGTTTTTACGCCGCGCCTTGCTTGACTCGGAGTCCGGCCGGTGAGCGGGCGGGACGAATTCAACGGCCGGGCGGCCCTGGCCGATGGGGTGCGGACCGTGTTCGCGGACCGCGCCTGGCCGCTCAAGGTCGGCGTCGGCGGCTTGCTGCTGCTCACGCTGATCGGCGTCATTCTGCCGCAGGGCTTTTTGGTGGAACATCTCGACAATAGCCGGCGCGGCTTCCGGACCCCGATGCCCATGTGGCGCCAGTGGGGCGACAAAGCGGTGATGGGGCTCCTGACGACGGTGATTGACTTTGTCTATTTTGCGCTGCCATTCATTGTCGGCAGCCTCTTGCTGTTCTGCGTGGGGATGGGCGTCATCTTCAACCAGCGCGAGGGCGGCACGTGGGCGTTTCTCGCGCTGCCGCTGGCCGCCGGCGCCTGCACGCTCGTCTCGTTCGCGCTGAGCCTATCACCGCTGGCGAAGGCCAGTTTTTCCAAAGACGGCGATGTTGAGCACAGTCTGGGCGGACGGGCGCTGCGGAGGGCGACCGATCCGCTGACCAGGCGGCTGTATGTCCAGGCGCGCCTGGCCAGTCTGCCCGCCTACATCCCGGCGGCGGCCAGCGGGGCACTGTTCGCCTATCTGGCGGCGCAGAGTGGCGGCAGCGTCGTGATTCTGGTTGGCGCCGGGTGGTTGCTGGGATGCTCGCTGTTCTGGGCGTGGCTGGTGGTCGGCCAGGTGTATCTGCCTGCGACGGAACTCGCCGAGGACCGAATCATTGACGCCCGTCTGGCCGCCCGCCGCGCCGCACTCCAGAACGATCAATCCTCCGGGCGCTGAGCCAAGGCTTGCATTTCCATGCGGTTTTGGTATACTAGGTCTATGCGGGAATGGCGCAATGGTAGCGCATCTGTTTCCCAAACAGAAGGTTGCGGGTTCGAGCCCCGTTTCCCGCTTGCTATCAACCTGCCGGATCATTTGCCGGCGCATTTCTTCCAAAAGCACGCCGTACGCCACCTGTGGCTGTACGGCGTGTATTTTTGCGTCCTGGATCCAGAAGGTGCCAAACACGATCTGGACCAGCGCCCGCCGCTCCGCCAGGGTCGCCCGGTCAATCAGGCTCCCCAGATTGTCTAACAAACGCGCCGCTTTGTCGAGATCGATCAGCGGCTCTGCCTCGGCCTGCTCCTCCGCCTGCGCCAGCTGGCGCTTGATATCGTCGCAGCGCTTGAGATACTGCTCGCGGGTCATATTGCCGTCGGCGTAGATCTCGGCGTAGCGCTCCAGCTTCTGCTCCAGGACCGCGCGGTCGATGCTCGGCCGGCGCGTCAGAACCGGCGCTCGCTGCCGGAGCCGCGTGAGCGCCTCCTGCTGCCACTCCTGGGCGTAGACGAAGCCGCGAAGCAGGTCCAGCACCTGCTCGTCGATCACATCCATCCGCTGCATGCTGACCTTACAGGTCCGGCGGCTGTTGCCGGCGCAGCGGTAGTAATTATTACGCGCTGTCGTATTCCCGCTGCGGTGCTGCCAGAGCGGCTGGTCGCACAGAGCGCAGCGGCCGATGTTGAGCAGCAGCCCCTGCGGATCCGATGGAGGCTTGGTCATCTCGGCGGTCCAGGTGCCGCCCGAGCGGGCCGCGCGGATGCGTGCGCAGCGCTCCCACAGTTCCTGGCTGATGATCGCCTCGTGCCTCCCCTAAAACTCCCGGCCGCCGCTGGAGACGAAGCCGCAGTAGGCGCGGTTGGACAGGATGTCGCGCACCGCCTCGGTGCGGAGGTGCTTGCCGCCGCGGGGATTGATCGCATCGGCGAGGCGGGCGTAGCTGTAGTTGCCGGTGGCATAGCGCTCGAACAGCTCGCGGACAATCTCCGCATACTCGCCAGGGGCAATGGTGTCTTGGTACCAGCGTCCATCGCCCACCTCCTCGCGGCGGTGGTCCTGGCCCATGATGCGGATCTCGTGGCTCAGCTTGCCCGCGTGAGCGAGGGCGATCCGCTCACGCTCCGCCTGCTCCTCGAAGCGCTCCAGCAGGGCGTGCTGGCGCCCGACCACCTCACGCGGCAGCCGCCGGGGCTGGACGCTCACCTCGGGGCATGGCTCGCTGAATTGGTCGCGGAGAGTACCCATCCGGCGATTCGCATGCTGTTGGGATTATGTGCGACGGCCCTTGGCCCGCTGACGTGCGCCGATGTCCAGGCCCTGGCACCAGCGGTATTTCTCTCCGATGCGGTGACGCAGGACGCTGCTCGCGCGATTGGTCGCTTTGTGATTGGCGATGGCACTGTGCAGCGCGGCTATGTCTTCAGCCATCCGCGTTTACGCGAGACCTACCAGGAGCAGGTGCTGAGTGCCCAGAATCGCGAATTCTTCCGTCAGCGCTTTGTTCAGTATGGCCAGCGGCAGTTTGCGGTAGGAGTCGTTTCTGACTACCTGTGCCAGTTCTGGATTGCGCATCTGGCCGCGGCGCAGGCCTGGGAGCTGGCGACGGTCGCGCTGACGCAGATCACCGTCGTGGAGTGTACCCACCAGCAACGCTGGGCCGCCATGCGCTTTGCCGCAGAGGGCAGCTATTGGGGCTACCTGGGCGATCTCGACCTGTTGTGGCGTCATGCCGAGTACACCCACAATCTTCCCCTTGGATTACGGTGTGCCCTAATTGCAAGCAGTCTCCGGAGCCTGAGCGCTGAGTTGACCCCACAGTTGCTCGTGAAGCTGGTGACGGTCGGCACGACAGCGGGGCGCTGGAGCAGCGCTGCCGCGCTCAATCATCTTCGCGCGATGCCAGAGCCGGCCTGGGTCCGCGCACAGGCGCTTGAGGCACTCCTCAACGCGGTGCCGGATCTTCCGCATGGGCCGGTTCTTGACATTATTCGCACGATCCCCACCCCTAATGAGCAGGCCCGCATGCTGATCAGGGAGGCATTGCGGCTCCCTGATCAGCAGCGCTCCCGCCTCTACTGCGAGGCCCTGGAGTGTGATCCGTTGATTGTCAGCCGGATGCCCGAATGGGTCGCCGAAGTGCTCCCTCGCTCGTCACGGACCTTGCGCCTGACAAACTCCAGCAGCTTATCCTCCAATTGGCGCTGGAAACGGCGACGTATGGCCAGCGCGAGCGCCTGGGTACAGTGCTCGCCGGGCTCTTGGCCGCCCTGCCCCAGCCTCTGGTCGAGCAGGCCTTCGCCGCGGCAGCGGCGTTGGAGGATGGATGGGATCGCGAGCGGGCGGTGGTGGGCCTGGCATCTGCCAGCGGCGCGGCGTTGATTCCGGCTGCCGTCCAAGTGCTGATGGCGATACCTGACGAGCGGGCGCAGGTTGAAGGCTTCTGCGTCCTGATCCGGATGCTCCCCGCAGACCTTGTGCGGACGATCTGGGAGCAGGCCTGGGCCATGCGCAAGCCCGAATCGCGCCGGTCCCTGCTGGTATCCCTTGTAGCCTACGTCCCTGCAGATCTTTTTGTGCAGGTGGAGGCGTTTGCCTTCGCCAGCGACGATGACCAGGACCGCGCCTGGCTCATCCCGGCGCTGGCCCCACAGCTTCCCCCGGCGCTGTGGGAGCGCGCAGCTGAGGTCATTGGCCTGATCAAGGATGTGCATGTCCGCGATGGCGCTCGCGGGCGGCTGGTTCAGGCCCTCCCTGCCAGCGCCATGCCCCTGGCGCGCCGGGTGATCGGAGAGGTGCAGGACCGGCCGTTTCAGCTGCTCTATCTCCTCCAGCTGCGTGCCAAGGGGATTGCAGACCACCAGGCGAGCATTGATCAGGACCTGGCTGCGCTCCTCGGTGCGGCTGCTCCAGGCCTGGACTATGGGGTGCTCCTCCAGTTTCTTCCCGCCTTTGTGCCAGGGGATACGCCGCTTCCCGCCAGTGTCATTGATCGCATCTGGACCCTCATTCGCCCCATGTTTCGGCAGATTACTCGGCCAATGCTCGTCTCGCTCTTGATGCAGCATCCGCCAACTGCGGAGCGGCAGGAACTGTATGCCGAGCTGGTGGAGGCCCTGTGCGAGAGTACGGACGAACAACTTTTGGTGGGCGCCTTCACCGCCATGATCCCCCATCTGTCCATTGATCTCCATGGTCGCATCTTGGACAAGATCCAATCGCTGGGTTCCAGCTGGGTGGCGGCGCGCGGCATTACCGCATTGGCTGGACGGCTCTCGCCAGCGCTGCATGCACAGGCCCTGTTCATCACGCGCGGCCTGGTCGCCACGCACCAGCAGCGCCAACGTTTGTTGATAGAACCGCTGATCGCGCTGGCCGAGGATCTGCCCATTGCGGAACAGCAGGCGCTGTATCAGGAGGCGTTGGGGCTGGCCCAGACGATTCGCGACGACTACGAACAGATGATAACCATACTGGGTGTGCTGCCGGCTGTCCGCCCGGCGCGGCGTGCTCGGCTGTATGGGCGCCTGGCAGCGCTGCCGGAGCTGCTTGATGGGGGCTATCGGAGCGAGGAGGTGTTGGAGCTGGCCGAGCATCTTCCAGCGTCAACGCGCCGATGGGTGCAGCGGATGGTATTTGCCGCCGGGATGGCCCATCCCGCGATGTTCACGCACTGCCTAACGCGCTTTTCGGGCCGATTGCGGCAGCAAGCCGCAGCGCGCTTGCTGCGGGACGTCGCGGCACAGCCGCAGGAAGAGAATGCAGCGGATTACGCCATGCGTGGGCTGGTGGCGTGCATTCCGGCGCTCCCCAGGCGGCTGCTCGGCGCAGCGTTGCGCGTAGCCAGGCGCCATCCCAACCATCAGCAGTTCGCGCAAGCCCTGGCGATGCTGGCGGGGCGCGCTCGTCCATCCCACCAACGTGGGTTGTATGACGAGGCGCTTGCCAGTATTCGCGGGCAGCTGTTCCCCCATCTGGGCGCGACGGCGTGCGCGCAGGCCCTTCCGTATCTGCCGGAGACGCTCGCCGCTGTGATCGCGCCAGAAGTCCTCGGCCGCGTCCTCGCAGGCGAGCCCTACCGTGATACCAAGGCGCTGGCCCAGCTCGGTCCCTGTCTGCCGCCCGCCGCGCTCGAAGCCGCCATTCAGCGCATCGGCACCTATCCCGCTGCCAGTGATCGGGTGACGGCCTGGATGCCGTTGGTGCCGGCACTCCCCGCTAACCGACAGGAGGCGGCCTATCGCGCATTGTTCACACACGTCCTCCATATCGGCGAGATGGGCGGGTATAGCCATGCGCTTACGACGTTGATTCCGCATCTTCCCCCGGCTCTGCTGCCGCAGGCGCTGGAGGCCGCCCGCCAGGTGCCCAACAAATGGACGTGGAAGACCGACGCGTTGTATCCTCAGGCGGAAGCTGCTGACAAAGCCCATGACCAACTCTGCGCCAGCCTTGCGGCGCTCCTGCCACGGCTTCCAGCGGATCAGCACGCGACCGTCGCAGCAGAAGCGCTGGCTGCTGCGCGCCTGATGAGCCAGGTGTCAACGCGCGCCTGGACGCTGCTTCGCCTGCTGCCCTGCCTGCCGTCGGAGTGGCGACCGTCTATTGCAGCGGAAATCCTGCACACGAGCTATGTCCCAACCTCCTATGACTGGGGGCGTGACCACCTGTTCAAACAGCTTGTCCCGTGGCTCGCCCGTAGAGCCGCTGCGAAGGACGACACTCCAGCTCCGCTCCGCGCTGACTGGCAGCGCGTCGTTCGGGGAATCGTACGCTATGGGCGTAGCCCCTTTCTTGAGAGCCTGGCGGCCCTCACGCCCTGGCTGACGAGTATGGCAACCAGCGCGGAAATAGCGGCTATCAGCATGGCGCTCTGTGACATTACCGACTGTTGGCCCTGATTCCTTCCGTGTGGGGGCGATGGGCGGCGCGTCGCTCCGAAACACAGCCAGCAGCGTGCCCTGTAGACGGCCGTAGATGATGCGAAGGAGGCGGCGATGGACATTCACCCGGCGATCATCCCTGGCCATCTGGCCTTGTCGTTCGACCTGTTTCGCGCCGCATGCGCCGGCGATCTTGAGCGCAATGTAGTGATCTCGCCCCTCAGCGTCCAGCTCGCGCTGGCCGTGCTGCTGGAGGGCGCTGCCGGCGAGACGGCGGCGGCGATCCGCGTGGCGCTGGGGATTGACCACCTGCCGCCGGAGGAGGCCGGGGCCGCCGTCGCTGCCCTGCGCCAGGCGCTGCTCGCTCCGGCCGACAAGATTGAGATCGCCCTCGCCAGCTCCTTCTGGGCCGCTCGCAATTTTTCGCTGCGCCCACAGTTCGTTGCGCGGGCTAGGGCACTCTTTGACGCGACGGTGTCGACGGTTGATTTCGGCAACCCCGCCGCCATCGCACAGATCAACGACTGGGTGTCCAGCAACACGCGCGGCAAAATCCCGCAGATAGTCGACACCCCTGATGATGGCATTGTCGCCATGCTGCTGGACGCGGTCTATTTCAACGGGCGCTGGCAGCATTCGTTCGATGCCAAAAAGACCGAGCTGCGGCGGTTTATCGTCTTCCGGAACGGAGAAATCGACGCCAAAGAGATTCCAACGATGGAACATGATGCGGCCTACGCGCGGCTCGCCGAGCGCGGTGAGACCTTCGGGTTTGAGATGGCAGACCTCCCCTACGGCGACGGCGCACTAAGCATGATCATTATGCTGCCGTGGCGGCGCTTCCGCCCGGCGCTGTTTGATCATCTGACGGCCGCCGCCTGGACGGAGTGGATGGAGCGACTGGAGCCTGGCCCGACGCTGAAGCTTTGGCTGCCGATCTTCCAGGTCGACCAGCACCATGATCTTAAGCCCATCCTCGCCGCGCTTGGCATGGGCGCTCTCTTCGATCCTGTGGCCGCTGATTTCAGCGCGCTGAGCGCTGCCAGACCGGGGCCGTGCGTCACCGGCGCCAATCAGCGGGTGGTGATCGAGGTTGCGGAAAAAGGCACCGTGGCGGCGGCTGTGACCAAAATGGAGATGAAGCTGACGGGCCTGGGGCCGCCAAGCGTTATCGTCAATCAGCCGTTCTTTTTTGCCATCCGCGATAACCGGAGCGGCGCGCTGCTCTTCATGGGCTGGATCGCCGATCCGGAGCAGACTGGTGAGGATAGGGCGGCAAACGCCGAACAGCGCGGGTGAGATCGGTCGCCCTGATGCTCGCGATCTACCTGGAGCAGTTGGCAGACCGCGATTCCACGTATCCTGTGGCCGGGAACGCGGGCCTCGTGACCCTGGCTACGGTCGGATCCTGCCTGTCCCCTCCTTCTTGGCACTCTGGCACCTAGGGCGACCTCAACGAAGGGTCCTATGTTGCGTGACGGAGCCCGGCGTCGTCATAGCCCGGCAGCCGGAGCTGCCCGGGATGCTGCGAGTCCCGTGGTGGCATCGCGTGGCCCTGTTCCTGCCCGGTCCGTCTGCTAGCCGCCTCCTGCATACCGTCCATACCGGGGCCTGCCACGTGTGCGATGCGGGCCGGTAGCAAGGCGGACAAAGCCCGCCGCGCCTCATGGCGTATAATGTATTGCCACCATACGCGCGGCAATTTTGTCCCCTCTCCAGCGACTATCGCTCGTTGTACGAGGGAAGGGATTGTACGTATGCCACAGCTGCTGGTTGTTGATGACTCGCCGACTATTCGTCGCATGGTGATGGCTGCGCTGAAGGTGATTCCAGGTGTGCATTTCCGCGAGGCATCCAGCGGACTGGACGCCATTGAGCAGATGGCGCTTGCGACCATCGACCTGATGGTGCTGGATTTGAACATGCCAGATATGCATGGGCTTGAGGTGATCCGATTCTTGCGCTCGCATCCAACCTATGCGCAGCTCCCAATCCTCGTCCTGACGACCAGGGGCGATGAACCGATGCGCCGCGAGGTCATGCAGGCCGGCGGGTCGTACTATCTGACCAAGCCGTTCCTGCCGCCGGAGCTCGCGGCGGCGGTCCAATCATTGCTCGTGAACGGCGAGCCGCCGTCCGGCCATCAGCCAGCTGCTGGCAAGAAATGAGTCAGGATTTCATGCCTGAGCCACCCCCAAACTCGACATCGTTCTCCTTTGCCGAATTTTCAGATGATTTTTTCGCCGAATGCGATGAGCATCTCGCCATCATCCGTCACGAGCTGTTGTCGCTTGAGCGATTGATCGATTCGCCACTGCCCAGCGCAGCGGTGCTCGGGCCGCTGTTCCGCAGCTTCCACTCGCTCAAAGGCCTTGCGGGGATGGGCGGGGCGCCGGACGTCGAAGCCCTGGCGCATGAGGTCGAAACGTATTTGCGCGGCCTCAGGGATGGGACAACGACGCTAACCGCCGCAGCCTTCGATCTCCTGCTGACAACCGTTGCCATGCTGGAGCGGCTGCTGGACGCGCAACGCCAGCAGCACCCCTTGCCGCGCGATCCGGCGCTGCTGCGCGCGCTTCAGGATATCAACCTGGCCAGTGCGCCGCCGGACTCCGTTTCCGTCACCCCGCAGCTCCCGGGCGCCCCTGCGCCGCCCGTCCTGCCGTATTGGCAATTTGTGTTCACTCCCAGCCCTGCGCTCGCCCAGCGCCAGGTCACGGTCAACAGCATCCGCGAGCGCCTGCAGGCGATTGGCACGATTGCTGAGGCAACCCCGCGCGTCCTTCCCGAAGGTGGCATTGCGTTCGAATTCCTCGTTGCGACCACGGCGAGCGAAGCAACCTTTATGGCCTGGCGCGACGAGGGCTTGGTGTTTACGGCTGTTTCGCCCCCGGAGCCGTCGCTTCCGTCGCTGAGTGCGCCCCCGGATACGCTCGCGGCTCCGCCCGCGCCGCTTCCGGCGACGTCGCTCTCATCGCTCATCCGGGTTGATCTGTCGCGGCTCGATTCGCTTATGGATCAGATGGGCGCGCTCGTGATTAGCCGCTCCCGGCTCACGGAGCAGCTGTCCGCATTGGAGGCGACGCTCCCCGTGGAGAGCTGGCGCACCTTGCAGGAGACCACTATCCGAATCGAGCGCCAGCTCCGCGATCTGCGCGACGGACTCATGCGCATACGGCTGGTCCCGGTCGGCGACCTGTTCTCCCGCATGCAGTTTATCGCGCGCGACCTGGCCCGCGACCATGGCAAACAGGTGCGGATCACGCTGGTCGGACAAGAGACCGAGATTGATAAATTCGTGATTGAGCGCATGGCCGATCCCCTGCTCCACCTGGTGCGCAATGCGATCAGCCATGGCGTGGAGACGCCGGCGGAGCGTCTCCAGCGGGGCAAGCCGGCGGAGGCAACCCTCACGCTGCGCGCCATCGCGGCGGGCGATGTGGTCGTCATCGCCGTGGAGGACGATGGCGGCGGCATTGACGCGACGCAGGTGCAGGCCCGCGCCCGGAAGCTTGGGCTTGCCGTGGATGATGGCCCATATGACGGGCAGCAGCTCCTTGATCTCATCACCCTGCCAGGCTTTTCCACCCGCGACCAGGCCGATCGCACCAGCGGCCGCGGGATCGGGATGGACGTGGTCCGGCAGACCGTCAGCACCTTGGGCGGCGAGCTGTCGCTGACGACCCGGCCTGGCATGGGCGCATGCTTTCGCATCGTTCTGCCGATCACGGTCTCGATCGTGGAGGCGCTGATTGTTCGCCTGGGGCCGCACCTGGTGGCGGTCCCCATCCCGGCGGTGCGCGAGGTGCTGGAAATCAACGGCGAGGATCTGACACGGCTCCCGGATGCGCGCATGATCCGCTATCGCGGGCAGGCGCTGCCCTTGTTTGATGTGGGGCATTTTTTCTACGGGCTTCCCTGGCCGGATGGACGCGCCTACGCTCTCGTGCTTGGCCACGAACAGCTGATGGGGATGATGGTGCATCAGCTCCGCAGCAAGCATGAGATTGTTGTGCGGCCGCTGGTCGATCCTCTCGTGCAAGTTCCCGGCTGCTTGGGCGTGACCGAGCTTGGGGACGGCCGGCCCTTGATGATTCTTGATACGGCTGCGCTCATGCAAATCATCCGCCGTGGCGGCGTGCCGCTCCGCCCGCAGGAGAGCGTCCCGCCAGTCCATACTACCGATGCGAGGACCGCGATGGCGATACCGTCTCACTCCGAAGCCGATTCTTTTATTGTGTTCGATGTGGCTGGCGTGACCTATGCGGTGCGCAGCGCCGATGTGCAGGTGATTGATATGATTGAGTCAATCACCCCCGTGCCGAACGCCCCGCCCGCCGTCGCCGGCGTCGTGTTCTCGCGTGGCGCCATCATTCCGGCGCTGAGTTTGCGCGTGCGGTTCGGCCTGGAGCCGCTGCCATACGACCTGCGTACCAGACTGATTGTGATCGCCCATGCGGGCCGTACCGTGGGGCTGATTGTCGACTCCGCGCGTGAGTTCGTGCGCGCGCCAGCCGCCACCATCCAGCCGCCGCCGCCGGCGCTCGGCGGGGCGACCGCGCAGCCCATAGCAGGCATTCTGCCGCTGGACGACCGATTGATCATGATCATCGATTTGGGCGAAGTCCTCCGGATAGACTCTCTTCCTGAGCCGACAACCGACCACTAAGCGAGGAGCATAGCGATGTTTGGATTAAGCCGAAAGCGCCAGGCGGCCCTGGCAGCGACCCTTGATCAGGTGCGGCAGCAAGCGGCAGCTATTCTCCGCACCGCTGACGGGCTTCAGCGGACGCTGGAGCAAGCTGTCGCCCGAAGCGACGCCCAGAGCCAGGATCTTTCCCAGATCGTGGCGCACATCCATGAGCTGCCTGACTCGCTGGGCGGCACCGCGCTGCAATCAGAATCCGTGGCGGCGTCGACGGAGGAGATTGTCTCCGGAATCAATGAGATGACCGCCTCCGTTGAGCAGCTTCGGGCGACCAACCATGAGCTGGCGACCATGCTGACCCAAACCGAGCGCTCGATCAGCGAGGTCGAGGCGGGCATGCGACGGGTGAACGCCTCAACCAGCGACATGGCGTCGTCCGCTGTTCAAACAACGAGCGCCATTACTGAGATGGCCGCCTCGATCACGTCGGTCAGCGCCGATACGACCGCGCTGGCTGAGTCTGTCAACGCGGCGGCCGTGACCGTTGAGGAGTTGGCGGGCTCGATCCAGGGCGTCGCGGGAAACGCCACCGATCTGGCCGCGGCCGCCGAGCAGACAGCGTCGTCGATCAATCAGATGGCCGCCTCGATCGAGGAAGTGGGCGCCGTCTCAGAAAATCTGGCTACCTCCGTCGAGGAAGTGGCCACCTCGATTGAAGAGATGGCGCGTTCGATCCAGGGCGTTTCGCAGAACGCAGGCGAAATCACCAGCGCGACCGCCGACGTGGCCGCCAGCGCCGAGCAGCTTGATCGCTCGATAGCGGCGGCAGCCGCGCTCGCGCAGCAGACCGATGGTGTCAGCCGCCGCATTACCGCAAACGCGAAGACGGGCGGGGCGACGATCCAGCGCTCCATCCACGGCATTCTCCGCGTGCGGGAGACAATGACGCAGTCGGAGACCGTCATGCGCGAGATGAGCAAGCGCTCCAGCGAAATCAGCTCGATTGTGGATACCATCAACGTGATCGCTGAGCGAACGAATTTACTGTCGCTCAACGCCTCGATCGAAGCCGCGCGGGCGGGCGAGGCCGGTCGCGGTTTCGCCGTTGTCGCCGAGGAGATCCGCAATCTGGCCGAGCGCTCGGCCCGCGCCACTGCGGATATCACGGTGATTATCAAGGGCTTGCAAGAGGTGACGCGCGAGGCGGTCGCGGTCTCAGCGGATGGCATGCGGGGCGTCGACGAGACCGCCCGGCTGTCCGAGGAGGGGGCCGCCGAGCTGGAGCATATCCTCGCCGGGATCGAAGAAACCTCCACGCTGGTCAGCCAGATCGCGCGCGGAACCGAGGAGCAGCGGCTTGCGAGCCAGCACGTGAGCCGCGCGCTGGCCACCACGGCAACGCAGGCGAAAGCGGTCGCCGTCGCCACCATGGAGCAGGCGCGCGCCGCCGAGGAAATCGTCCAGGCCAGCGCCATGATGCGCCGGACCGCGCAGCAAGTCAGCCAGGCGACTAATGAGCAGAGCGGCGCCGCCCGGGTGATCCTCAAGGCGTCCCACTCAACCACCCTCCTTGCCGACCAGGTGCAGCAGGCGACCCGCGAACAGGCGCATGCCGCCCGGTCCGTCAATCAGATGATCGGGGATATGCGCCG
>DASWWB010000990.1:0-13831 GCA_036406115.1 Herpetosiphonaceae bacterium | reverse complement strand
TGCGATCGTCGGCGCCGATCGGCTGCGGCGCGGCGGGCTCGGGCGCTGCAACCGGCGGCGCGCCGATCACCGTGCGGTCGTCGGCGCCGACAGCGGGCGCCGCTGACTGGAGCGAGGCGCCGCACTGATCGCAGAAGCGGTCGCCAGGCTGATTGGTGTAGCCGCAGACCCCGCAGATCGGCGCGCCACCGGCGGCGGCCGGACTGCCCTGGGGCGCCGCGTCGGAGGGTACGAACATCGTGGGCGCTTCGTAGGTGTCGGCGCCCGCACTGCTGGAATGCGGCAGCGCCGCCCCGCAGACCTCGCAGAATGTCTCGCCTGGCGTCACGCTGGCGCCGCAGCTCGGGCAGGCGACTTTGTTCGAGCCGGTCACCGCCATGGTTGCCTCCTGGACGGCGCCGGCCTCAAGCCGCGAGCCGCAGTATTCGCAAAAGCGATTGCCAGCATCATTGTTATGTCCGCAGATCGGACACTGCATAGGACCTCCTTCAAGACACAACGTCGGCGGATGCGCGGGTTTATCCGGGGCCCGCGATGATTAATTAGCTGAATGCCAGCGCGATCGCGAAGCATGCCAGGACAAAGGTGCCGATCGACAGCCCCAGCCCGATCGTAGCGTGCTGGCGCCCTTTGAGCGACGGGGTCCGCTGCTCGGAGGCGAGGCTGATCAGGCTCACGATGAAGCCAATCACCGAAAGCAGCAGCCCGATCGACCCGAAAAGCACGGTCAGATCCTCGCTCGAGTTCGAGAACAGCGCTGCGATCGCCAGGCCGATCCCGGCCAGGCCGCAACCGCGGGCGGTCTTGGCGAGGCCGGTGCTCTCCGCGCGCGGCAGCTGGCCGGACGCCGCGAACGGCTGGGCGACCACCGGCGGCATCTGGCCCGACGGCGGGCCGAAACCCGGCTGGCCGTACACCGGCGGCATGGGGCCGGACGGCGGCTGACCATACACCGGCGGCATCTGGCCGGACGGCGGCTGGCCGTACGCCGGCGGCATCGGCCCCGACTGCGGCTGGCCATACGGTTGGGACGGCGGCCGCGCCGGACCCGGCATGGGGGCGGACGGCGGCTGGCCGTACGCCGGCGGGATCGGCCCTGACTGCGGCTGGCCGTACGGTTGGGACGGCGGCCGCGCCGGACCCGGCATAGGGGCTGACGGCGGCTGGCCATACGGCTGGCCGATCGGCCCGGACGGCGGCCGGGCTGGCTGCACGGACGGGCTTTGCGGCGGCATCGGCGCCGACGGCGGGCGCTGCGGGGGCGTGCCGGGCGCGACGCCGTACATCGGCGCCTGCTGGTTGACGGCCTGGGTCGGGCCGGCGACGTAGGTCGGCGCCACCGCCGGCTTGGCGTCGGCCTGCGAGCGCAGCGCCCGCCAGAACGCCTGCATCGAGCCGAAGCGATCCTCGGGATCGTGGCTCATGCCATGCTGGATCGCGTTGCTCAGGCCTTGCGGCACATTGGGGTTCAGCGTATAGGCCTGGGGGATGCCGAACGGCTTGACGACCGGATCGAAGCCGGTGGCGAGCTGGTGGAGCAGGATCGCCAGCGAATAGACATCGGAGCGGGCGTCGGTCTGGCCCTGGCCGTATTGCTCGGGCGCCGAGTAGCCCATCGTGCCGAAGGCCTGGGTGTCGTGGGACTGGCCGGGCTTGAACAGGCGGGCGATGCCGAAATCGATCAGCTTGATCTCGCCCTCGGGGGTGCGGATGACATTGGCAGGCTTGAGATCGCGGAAGATAATCGCCGGCTTGCGCGAGTGCAGGTAGTGCAGCACCTCGGTCAGCGGCTCGGCGATCTCCAGTACGTCCTTGATCTCCCACGGCGGCGGCTTGTCGCGCATGATCGAGCCCAGCGTCTCGCCGGGGACGTACTCCATCACCAAATATTCTTTGCCGTCCTCGCTGAAGTGATCGGTGACGCGGGGCAGGTTGGCGTGGCTGAGGCGGGCCAGCAGCTTGGCCTCCTCGTGGAACGACTTGATGGCGCTGGCGCGCTCGGCGTCGTCCTTGAGCAGCGAGGTGCTCATCTCTTTGATCGCGCATTCGATATCCAGCCGGGTGTCGTGGGCCAGGTACACCGAACCCATGCCGCCCTGGCCCAGCCGGCGCTTGATCGTGTAGCGCCCCTGGAGCTGGATGTTCGGCGGGAGGGCGCCGGTTGGATAGGCGCCGGGGGATTGTTCGTCACTCATGGGCTTTTCCTCGCGGCGGCTGGCCGCCGCCATCGGCGGTGATTATAGCACACGGCCATCCGTACAGACGGCTGGAAAGGGCTAAATGTTTCATTCCGCCACCGCGACCAAGAGGGCGGTCACGTTGTCGCGGGCGCCGCGCCGGTTGGCCGCCGCGATCAGCTCCTGGCATGTCTGCTGGGGCAGCGTGCCCGCCAGGATCATCTCGGCCAACTCGTCGTCGGCCAGCTCGTTGACGAGGCCGTCGGAGCAGAGCAGCAGCCAGTCGCCGATCTGCAAGGGCTGTTCCTCGACATCGATGTCGACCGCCGCCTCGACGCCGATCGAGCGGTAGAGCACGTTGCGCCGCGGATGGGTGCGGGCCTCGGCCTCGGTGATCTGGCCGATGTCGACGAGCCTGGCGACCATCGAGTGGTCGATCGTGAGCTGGTTAATCTTGCAATTCGGATCGGCCACGCCGTTGGCGTTGAGGATATAGACCCGCGAGTCACCGACGCTGCCGATAATCGCCCTGGTGCCGATGATCAGCGTCAGCACGACTGTCGTGCCCATGCCGCGCAGCTCGGGCTTGGCGCTGGCCTCGCGGAAGACTGCGGCGTTGGCGGCGGCGATCGCGGCGCCGACCGCGCTGGGCCAGGCGGGATGCTGGGCGTCGACCCCGGCGGCGTACTCGCGCAGATGGCGGAGGATGGTCTCGACGGCCAGCGCGCTGGCGATCTCGCCGCCCTTGTGGCCGCCCATGCCATCGGCGACCACGCAGCAGAGCGCCGTCAGGCCGTTTTTGAGCCGCAGCCGCTCGACCGCGCCGCTATCCTGGTTGATCTTGCGCTTGGCGCCCACATCGCTGACCAGCCCGGTCGTGTAATCCAGCGGCGGCAGGATGAGGGTCGGCTTGGAGAGCGGGTGGTTGAACGACCAGCCGCAGTTGATGCAAAAGCGGGCGTTGTGGCGGTTGCCTTTGCCGCAGCGCGGGCAGCCGACCGGGAAGCGGCGGGCCGGCGGCAGGGTGGTGGTGATGCGGACCGTGTCGCGGCCCTGGGCCAGCTGCTGGCTCAGGCTGCTGAGGGCTTTGCTCAGCTCCTCGATCGAGGAGGCCGCCTCCTCGCGGCTGGCCTCGCCGCTCTTGAGCCGCATCTGCCACCAGTTCATGCTGTTGGCGACCATATCTTGCAGCGCGCGCACGCTGATCCGATCGGTCTCGACCCGCATGCGCCGCAGCGCGGGCTGGACCAGCTCGGGGCTGTCCGGCGGGCGCTGGGCAGGCTCGGGGGGACGGAGGGAAAAGCCGCAGTGGCGGCAAAAGCGGGCCGAGGATTCCACCGCCTGCTGGCAGCGCGGGCAGCGGGGATTTTGCGGAGGGGCGAGAGTCATGCGCGTCTCCCAAAGCACCAACGCGACGCCCCACGCCCAGCGGGTCCCGGTCCCCGAGCGCGGGGTTGCGCTAGATTCAGTGTGCTATAATAGGCCATCCTCTATGAGTGCGATTATAGCATACCGCCTTTTGATTGGCACTGATGGGGTATCCCGCACCAGCAGTGCAGCAGGAAAGGACCAGGATCGCAAATGGCGAATTGCGTTCATTGCCATGCCCCGCTGGCGCGCGACGACTCGCGTTTCTGCGCCAACTGCGGCAAACCCCAGAACGCGCCACAGATGGCGCCGCAAATGGCGCCGCAGATGGCGCCCATCCCCCAGCCGCAGATGGGCGGCCCGCAGCAACCCCAGATGGGCAGCGCCCCGACAACGATGCTCAACAGCGCCAACCTCGCCCGGCTGATCATCCAGGACAGCGGCGGCCCGCCGCGCACGGTGCAGCTCGGCCCGCAGCCGCTCAGCTTCGGCCGCGCCCCGGACAACGATATCGTCGTCGCGTCGCGCTTTGTCTCCTCGCACCACGCCCGGATCGAGCCCGACGGCCAGGGCCACCGCATCATCGATACGAAAAGCACCAACGGCCTGCTCTTTAACGGCCAGCGCGTCCCCCATAAGCAGCTCACGGACGGCGACAGCGTCCGGATCGGCGATCCGCTGACCGGCAACTTTGTCACGCTCACCTATCACAACCTGGCCCAGCAAAGCGCCAACCAGGCGGTCCAGTCGGTCAACCGCTGCGACCTGACGGCGCCGGTGATCTCGATCGGCCGCGAGGGCAACGTGCTCAATCTGCCCAACCCGCAGGTCTCGCGCCGCCACGCCGAGGTCCGGGCCATCCCCAACGGCCATGAGGTCCGCGATCTGGGCAGCTCCAACGGCACCTTCGTCAACGGCCAGCGCGTCCAGGCCCGGCCGCTCCAGCGCGGCGACGTGATCCAGATCGGCCCCTTCAAGCTGGTCTACGACGGCCGCTCGCTGGATCAGTTCGATCAGCGCGGCGCGATGCGGATCGACGCCCGCACGCTGGTGCGGGTCGTCGGCGGCAACCGGATCATCCTCAACAACGTGTCGCTGGTCATCCAGCCCCGCGAGTTCATCGCGCTGGTCGGCGGCTCGGGCGCCGGCAAATCGACGCTGATGGGCGCGCTCTCGGGCTTCAACCGGGCCAACAAGGGCGCGGTGCTGGTCAACGGCGACAACTACTACGAGAACTTCGACGCCTACCGGGCGGTGCTGGGCTACGTGCCGCAGGACGATATCCTCCACAGCAGCCTGCCGGTCGACGAGGCGCTGATGTACACCGCCAGGCTGCGCCTGCCCGCTGACACCGCGCCGGCCGAGATCGAGAACCGCATCACCCGCGTGCTCAGCGACGTGGAGATGTCGGCCCACCGCAAAAAGCGCGTCAGCCAGCTCTCCGGCGGCCAGCGCAAGCGCGTCTCGATCAGCTCCGAGTTGCTGGCCGACCCCAGCCTGTTCTTCCTCGACGAGCCGACCTCGGGCCTCGACCCGGGTCTCGAAAAGAAGATGATGTACACGATGCGCCAGCTGGCCGACTCGGGCCGCACCATCGTGCTCGTCACCCACGCCACCGCCAACATCACCCAGTGCGACCACGTGGTCTTCATGGCCGAGGGGCGGATGGTCTGGTTCGGGCCGCCCAACGAGGCGCTCCAGTTCTTCGGCGTCACCAGCGGCGATTTCGCCGATATCTACACCAAGCTGGAGGGCCCCGCCACCGACGACAACCCGCTGACCCACGGCGAGCTGAAGCGCGAGTTCGAGTTCTGGCGCCAGCACAACCCGCAGGCCAAGCAGGCGCCCATGCTCGCCGAGCTGTGGGAGATTCGCTTCCGCCACTCCGACGCCTACCGCACCTATGTCTGGGAGCGGCTGCAAAACGCCCCCGCCACGCCGGCCGGCGCCATGCCCCAGCCGCAGCTCGCCGCGCCCCAGTCCGCCGCGCCCGGCGCCTACCCGCCCCAGCAGCTCAGCGGGCCGATCAACACCGCCGCCTCCAGCAGGCCCAAGCCGCCGCCGGTCTCGGCCATGCGCCAGTTCAAGATTATGACCCAGCGCTACCTCAAGCTGATCGCCGCCGACAAGCGCAATCTAGCGATTCTGCTGCTCCAGGCGCCGATTATCGGCCTGATCCTGCTGCTGGTCGCCAAGCCCGAGTCGATCCGGGCAACGCTCAATCCGACCAGCCGCATGGTGCCGTTCCTGCTCGGCGCGGTCGCGGTCTGGTTCGGCATCCTCAACTCGGCGCGCGAAATCACCAAGGAGGCGCCGATCTATCGGCGCGAACGCTTGGCCAATCTCAAGATCGGCCCCTACCTGGGCTCCAAGGTGGCGGTGCTGGCGGCGCTCTGTTTCATCCAAAGCGTCGTACTGATGCTGGTGCTCACCATGAAGGTCGATTTCCAGCAAAACGCTTTCGGCCGGACCGTCGACCAGATCGTAACGCGCAACCCGCCGTTCGGCATGTTCGGCGCGTTCTTGATCACGACCTTCCTCACTTCGCTGACCGGCTTGGGGATCGGGCTGCTGATCTCGGCGGCGGTCAATTCGTCTGACAAGGCGATGAGCATCATCCCCTTCGCGCTGATCCCGCAGATGGTCTTCGCTCTGGCGATCCTGCCCCTGCCGGCGGCGATGGCGCCGCTCTCATTCCTGACCGGCAGCCGTTGGGCGATGGAGGCCTTCGGCTCGATCGCCAACTTCGCCGAGCCCAGGGATCCGGCAACCCAGGCGCTGTTCCCCACGGTCAGCTACGACCCGTCAGCCGGCCATATTTTCCTGATCTGGTTCATCCTGCTCGCCTACGCCGGCGTCTGCCTCGCCATCACCGCCTGGCTGCTCAAGCGGCGCGACTCGGAGGCCTAGGGCGCGTGAGCGACCAGACCTTCAGCGGCTTCGCCCCCGATGACCTCGCGACGCTCGGAGTTCCGGGCGTCGCGGAGCGTTGGGCGGCGGTCCAGGCGCGGCTGCACCCGATCCTGGCGGCGCTGGCCGAGCGGATCGACCATGCGGCCCGCCAGCGGTTCCCCCGGCAGTGGCCGCTCTACGAGATCAGCTATAAATCGGTCCGCTATGTCAATCGCGGCGGCAGGCGGCGGGATCCGATCGACGAATATCACCTGGTGATCGACCGGCCGCCGCGCGGCGCCGGGATCTACGTCGGCGTCAGCGGCGCCGAGCAGCGGGTGCTGGTCGGCCTCCAGCTCTGGCGAAGCCGCAAGGCCGAGCTGGCGGAGCTGTGGATCAGCGCGCGGCCGATCTGGGAGGAGCTGATCGCCAATCTGCCCGACGTGCGCTTCACCGGGGGTGACGGCGGCGACGGCCTGTGGATCGACGAGTACCTGGCCAGCGGCGCCAACTATCTCTGGGCCGGCTTCAGCTACCCGTGGGCCGAGGCGGTCGCGGGCGGCACCGCGTTCGGCGACCGCCTCATCAACGATGTGCTGGCGCTGCTGCCGCTCAACGAGGCGCTGATGGAGGCCGGCGAGGGCTTCGCCGTGCCGCCGGTGCGCCAGGTCCGCGAGCAGGCCGCGCTCTACGGCGCCGGCCACGCCGCGCCGCCGGTCGAGGCGATCATCGACTATGTCAACGCCCGGGGCTTCGTCTATCCCGACGAGCTGCTGCGCTCCTATCACGTGGCGCTGCACACCAAGCCGCTGGTCATCCTGCCCGGCATCTCCGGCACCGGCAAGACTCGCCTGACCCGGCTCTACGCCGACGCGGTCCACGGCATCGCGCCCCAGAGCGACAATCCCTTCTATCTGGCCGTGGCGGTCCAGCCCGACTGGCACAACGCCCGCGATCTGCTCGGCTACTACAACGCTCTGACCGGCCGCTTCCAGCCGACGCCGTTCCTGCGCTTCATGCTGCGGGCGGCCGCCGATCCGGCCCAGCCCTATTATGTCTGCCTGGACGAACTGAACCTGGCGCGGCCCGAATACTATCTGGCGCCCATCCTCAGCGCGCTGGAGACCGCCGAGCACAGCATCGACCTGGGCATTCCGGCCGAGACCGCCGAGACCGCCACCGGCGAGATGCTGCGCAACCCGCTGCGGCTGCCGCTCAATCTCCATCTCACCGGCACCGTCAACGTCGACGAATCGACCTTCGCCCTCAGCGACAAACTGCTCGACCGCGCCAATGTGATCGAGCTGACCGAGGTCGACCTGGCGGCGTTCCGCCAGCGCTACGCCGGGCCGGTCAACGAGCGGGCCTGGGAGCTGCTGACCCGGGCCGCGCCGATCCTGGCCGCCGCCGGCCACCCGTTCGGCTACCGGGTGGCGGCCGAGCTGCTGCGCTACCTGGAAACCGCCAGCGGCGTGCTGGATGAGACCACCGCGATCGATCTGCAACTCAAGCAAAAGCTGCTGCCCAAGCTGCGCGGCGAGGACACGCCCCGTTTCCGCCGGGCGCTGCGCGACCTCCAGGCCCTGTTCGCCGCCTATCCCCAATCGGCGGCCAAAGTCGCGGCCATGCTGGAGCGGCTGGAGCGCGAGGGCTACGCCGACTTCTACGCCTAGCGATCTGGTATGATGGGAACAGTGCAGCGAGGCACGGAGCAGCCGTGCTTCTTGCATTTAATTCCGTCTTGCGACCGATTTGGCCTTCATATTTGGAACGAGGATTATGGCAGAACGCATCGGTATCTTAGGGGGCGGGCAGCTGGCTCGCATGCTGCTCCAGGCGGCCATCCCGCTCGGCCTGGAGGCGACGGTGCTGGCGGCCCGCGAGGATGAGCCGGCGGCCCTGGTGGCGCGGCGCACGGTGCTCGGCGACCTGCGCGACCCGGCGGTGCTCAACCAGTTCGCGGCGCTGGTCGATGTGGTGGTGCTGGAAAACGAGTTCATCGGCTCCGACGCCCTGGAGCTGCTGGCGGCCCGCCGCCTGCGCCTCGTGCCCGCCGCCGCCACGCTGGCGATCATCGAGGACAAAGCCCGCCAGAAGCAGGTCCTGGCCGACGCCGGGCTGCCGGTGCCGCCGCTGGCGCTGATCGACAGCCCCGCCGACCTGGAGCGGGCCGGCGCCGAGCTAGGCTGGCCGCTGATGCTCAAGACCAGGCGCAACGGCTACGACGGCCGCGGCACCGCCAAAGTCGCCGGTCCCGAGGACTGCGAACGAGCCTGCGCGAGCCTGGGCTGGCCGGCCAATCCGCTCTACGCCGAGGCCTGGGTCCCGTTCGCCACCGAGCTGGCTACGCTCGTGATCCGCTCGGTCAGCGGCGAGGAGCGCGTCTACCCGGTGGTCGAGACCATCCAGCCGACCGGCGTGTGCAGGATCGTGCGCGCCCCGGCGCCGGTCGCCGCGCCGATCGCCGCCGAGGCCGCGAGGATCGCCAGGGCCGCCGCCGAAGCGGTCGGATCGCTGGGCATCCTGGCGGTCGAGATGTTCCTGACCGAGGACGGGCGGGTCCTGCTCAACGAGCTGGCGCCGCGGCCCCACAACTCGGGCCACTACTCGATTGAGGGCTGCCACTGCTCGCAGTTCGAGAACGCGCTGCGGGCGGCGCTGGGCTGGCCGCTCGGCGACCCGGGCCTCTGCGCCCCCGCCGCCGCGATGGTCAACATCCTGGCGCCGACCGCCCGGCCGATCGACGCCGCCCTGACCGGGCCGGCGCTGGCAGTGCCCGGCGCCCGCGTCCACTGGTACGACAAGCGCGCCGCCCGCCCCGGTCGCAAGATCGGCCACGTCACGGCGGTCGGCGACGATCTCGCCGCCGTCGAAGCCCTGGCCCAGCACGCCGTGACCCAGCTCGAAACCGGCTTGGCCCAAGGAGGAACCGCATGACCCCGCTGGTTGGGATTGTGATGGGCAGCGACTCGGATCTGCCCACGATGGAGGCGGCGGCCCAGATCTGCGCCCGTTTCGATGTGGCCTACGAGCTGCGGGTGGTTTCGGCCCACCGCACCCCGCTGCTGATGGCCGAGTACGCCCAAACCGCCCACGAACGCGGGCTCAAGGTCATCGTCGCCGGCGCCGGCGGGGCCGCCCACCTGCCCGGAATGATCGCCGCCCACACACCGCTGCCAGTGATCGGCGTGCCGGTGCCGATCGGCCACCTGAGCGGCGTCGACGCCCTGCTGTCCATCGTCCAGATGCCCGCCGGCGTGCCCGTCGCCACGGTGGCGATCGGCCAGGCCCGCAACGCCGGTCTGCTCGCCGTTCAAATCTTGGCGGCCAGCGACCCGAGTCTGCAAGATCAAATCATCGCCTATAAAAACGCCCTGGCCGCCGAGTCGACGGCGAAAAACGAGCGGCTCCAGGCCAGGCTCGCCCAAGAAACGTAGAGGCTCACTATGTCCGACCAGCCACGCCCGGCCCGCGACCACACGCGCTTCAATATGGCGGTCAATATCAGCGACGGCGCCTTTTTCGGCGGCGCCACCGGTTTCGCCTCGTTCGTCACCGTGATCCCGCTGTTCGTCAGCACCCTGACCAGCTCCGCGCTGATCATCGGCCTGATCTCGGCGATCCACGCGGTCGGCTGGCAGCTGCCCCAGCTGCTGACCGCCAACCGGGTCGCCAGGCTGCGGCGCTTCAAGCCGATGGTGCTGATGATGACGCTCAACGAGCGGCTGCCCTTCGCCGGGCTGGCGCTGATCGCCTGGTTCGCCGAGCGCCTGGGCGGCGCGGCGCTCTGGCTGACGCTGGCGCTGCTGGTCTGGCAGGGGCTGGGGGGCGGATTGACCGCCACCGCCTGGCAAAGCATGATCGGCAAGATCATCCCGGCGCGGCGGCGCGGCACCTTCTTCGGCGTCCAGGCCGCAGCCGCCAATCTGTTCGCCAGCGGCGCCGCCGTGCTGGCAGGCATTATGTTGGAGCGAATCGCCTCGCCGCTCGACTGGGCGCTCTGCTTCGGCATCGCCGCCGTGCTGATGATGGTCTCGTGGGGCTTCCTGGCCCAAACGCGCGAAGAAAGCGCCGAGCCTGCCGGCGCCCCGCTCAGCCAGCGCGAGTTCTGGGGCAGCGTCGGCGGCGTCCTGCGCAACGACCCCAACTTCTGCTGGTTTCTGCTGACCCGGTTCGCCTCGCAGTTCGCCACCATGGCCAGCGCGTTCTACACCATCTACGCTGTGCGGCGCTTCGGCATGGGCGAGGAGATGATCGGCGCGCTGACAGCGGTGTTCCTGCTCAGCCAAACCGTCGCCAACCCGCTGATGGGCTGGCTGGGCGATCGCTTCAGCCATCGCCTGATGATGGAGGGCGGGGCGCTCGCCGCCGCCGCCAGCGCCCTGATCGCCTGGCTGGCGCCGGGGCCGGGCTGGTTTTTCGCCGCCTTCGCCCTGGCCGGCGTCGCCAACGTGGCCTTCTGGACCACAGCGCTGGCGATCACGCTGGAGTTCGGCAGCCTGGAGCAGCGGCCGGTCTACATCGGCCTCGCCAACACCATGACGGCGCCCGGAACCATCCTCGCACCGCTGCTCGGCGGATGGCTGGCTGACACCGCCGGCTACGGCGGCACGTTCGCCACTGCCGTCGCCGGAGCGATCGCAACCTTCGCCATCGTGCGGCTGCTGGTCCGCGATCCGCGCCAGCTCGGGCAGATGGGCGCTGACGGGCGACAGGCGCCGCTGGCCGCGCCCGAGCTTCCGGGCGGCCGCTAAGCCAATCCTGCAGCCGACGCGGCGCGGCCTATGCTACAATCACAGGGTTCGATGAACGGCGGGGGCCCCAAGCCCCCGCCCGACAGACTCTGCCAAAGAGGCCCATCACCCCGCCTTCATCAGCCCAGGCCATCGCCCCACGCGAACCCGCCCCAGAGTCTCGCAGTTTGAAGGAGCAGAGCATGCCTATCCGATCGAGCCGATTCGGGACCTTGAGCTTCGTCCTCCTCTTGAGCCTTGGCTTCCTGTTCGGCGGCACCACCGCCCAGGGCCAGCGCCCATCAACCGGCGGCGCGTCGTTCAGCGGCAATTCCAATTCGGCGCCGACCGGCCAGCAGCAGCCAGCGCCAGACCTGGGCGGCACGGTTATCTCGCAATCAACAAGCCAAACCATCCTCGCCCAAAACTCCATTTCGTGCAATCAGAACGGCCTGCACACTGATAACAGCTACTTCCGCGCCTACGATCTGTCGGCCTTCGGCATTAACGGCGACTTCGCCATTACGGCCGTGCAGATCGGCATCGAGCGCGCCCAGACGCCCAGTGGCGGCCAGCCCGTCACCATCCGGCTTTATAACGCCGCCGCCTTCCCTGCCGGCTTCCCTGGGGGCGCGATGCTGATCGGCGCGACAACAGTGACTGTCGCAAATCAATCAGCGACGGTACTGCCGATTCCAATCAGCGCCACCTCGGTCGCCGGCTCGCTGCTGATCGCGGAGGTCTTCACGCCGAACGGCCAGGCCACAAGCAACTTGTTCTTCATCGGCTCCAACAACCTGGGCCAGAGCGGCCCCAGCTATATCCAGGCGGCGCAATGCGGCGCGGCCGCGCCCACCAACACTGCGGCCATCGGCGCCGCGAACATGCACATCGTGCTGAACGTCATCGGCGATCTGGCGGCCACCGCAAACCCCGACGTCGCCACCACCGCCGAAGACACGCCGGTCACGCTGAACGTGCTGGATAATGACAGCGCACCGGGCACCCTGAGCGTCAGCCAGGTCGGCGCGCCCGCCAACGGCACTGCGACAAGGAGCGGCACCACCCAGATTGTCTATGCGCCGGCGCTCAACTTCGCCGGCACCGACACCTTCACCTACACGGCGACCAACGGCACCGTCAACATCGTTGGCCAGGTCACGGTGACCGTCACCGCAGTGAACGACCCGCCGACGGTCGCGGCGCCGATCGCCGACCAGCAGGCAACGGCCGGCCAGTCCTTCACCTTTGTCATTCCCGCCGGCACCTTCGCGGATCCCGACACAGGCGACACACTGGCCTACGCCGCCAGCTTGGGCAACGGCAACCCGCTGCCGGCGTGGCTCAACTTTAATCCGACCACCCGCACCTTCAACGGCACGCCGCCGCTGAGCACCGTCGGCGCGCTGCACATCCGGGTCACGGCTCGCGACCAAGGCAACGCAAGCGTCAGCGACACATTCACGCTGACAATCGCTGCGAAACGCATCTTCCTTCCTGCACTCTTCAAGCGCTGACCCCAATATGGACGGAATCCCGCGGGGGCATGGCTACGGGCCATCCCCCGCCCGCGCCGCCAAATCCGTTCAGCCCGCCGAACGCCGGTTCCGCCAGATGACAATACCCAACACCGTCAGGCCGATCGTGAGCGGCAGAGAGCAGCATGCCCGCCAATATTTGGCCGCCAGGTATTCGGCAAGATTTCCGGAAAACAATAGGTAAAGCGCAACACAAGCCGCTAGGAGTCCGACCATACTCCCAAGCAACACTCCCACAACCTTAGCCGACCGAACCGCCAGCCGTCGCCAGGAAGCAACCCTGCCAAGCTCAGGGTCGGAAGGCGGGGAGTGATACATTGTGCCCTCCTTCGCTCAACAGAGTGTCTATCCTACCGTAACTCAATAGTTTCCCAGCTCCTTATCCGCCTCCCAACATCTTGTCTCACACCTCCTCGATTGCAAGAATTATTGCAGTATAAAGCTAATACTGAGCCATTGAAAGGCATTTTGGCTGCTTAAATTGAGTTTGCAACAAAAATGCAACAGCATAATGAAGGTGACTAATAAACTGCAATATGCTTGCAACAGCTTTCTCCAGGCTTGGTGATAGACTCAGCCAGAAATCCGTCAATATCATTGCAGGAGGGCGTGATCAATGCAACGGAGGCTGAAGAATTCCTTCGTAATCGCTTTAACAGGAATTTTCATACTGACTGGAATTCCAAGAGGTAACGAGCAGCGGGCCTCAGCTCAATCCAAACTAAATCAATGCGCCAACGTCACGCTATCAGGTATTCTTCCGCAGCCAAAAGATCCATTAAAAGCCGCATTTCAAATCGTTACACTGAACAGCGACTGTATCATCCAGGAAGGACCAATCGAATATATCAACAAATCTGATATTCAAATAGAAAACGATTCTACTCCTAATACTCAGACTGGGGACATTTTGAGCAACGGTGAGATCAATTCCGATCATGTTGGACAAGGAGCGTTTCTACGAGAAATATATGCTCGCTCTGAAATCATTGATCCAATCGGCATTAAGCTTACCGCGCTCTATACCAAGAATAAATGGGCTGGGAATGGTGCTCAAGTAACCGGTTACCAAATCAGTCCTTGGTCAAGCTGGCACCAAGATGGAGCTGGTCTTGGCTGGAAA
>DASWWB010000989.1:0-6134 GCA_036406115.1 Herpetosiphonaceae bacterium | reverse complement strand
CCGCTCCACTCGATGACGCTGCCCGACAGCTACGCGCCGCCGCCGGAGTCGTTCGGCCGCGCCGCCAAGCCGGCCTTCCCCTGGGCGATCGCGCTCGGCGGCCTGACGCTGGCGATCCTCGCCGTGCTGTTCGTGGCCGCGGCCGCCCGCCCCTCGGCGCCGGTCAAAACGCCGACGGTCAGCGCGCAGGAGCGCACCACCAGTTTTCTCAACGGCTTCTTCACCTTTATGACCAGACCCGAGTTTTACGACGAAAATCGGCGCGAGCTGCTGCTCGATGATTTGGTCGGCCGTTATATCGTTCCCAGCGAGCGCTTGTTCTTCAATACCGGCTTCAACCTGGCCTTTAATTCAGCGTCTAGTCCCGCCGAGCAGCAGCAGTTCGTGCAGTATGTCCAGCGGATCTACGTTGCCAACGCCGCCTACACCGTCGAGTCCGAGTCGCCGACTGAGATCGAGCTGACGGTCCGCAGCGGCGAAATCTGGATTCTGCTCCGCGACGGCACATCGACCTATGTGCCGCTCGCCGACGCCTTCAAGGGGGCCGAGCTGACCAACATCGACGGCGAGTGGTATATTTCCGGGATCGACAGCTAGCCGCCGCCCCGGCCGGATTTTCGGGTATCATGGAGGGGTTGAGTTCTCCTTCCTACTGTAGGTGACAACGATGATCGATCTCCAATCCGAACTCCAGACCCTCCAAGAGCGCGTCGAGTCGCTCAGGGGGCGTCTTTGACTGGCCGGCCAAGCAAGTCGAGCTAGCCTCCCTCGAAGCGCAGGCCGCCGCCCCCGACCTGTGGGACAGCCCGCAGCAGGCCCAGTCGGTGCTCCAGCGCCTGGCCCGCGCCCAGGAGGACATGGGCCGCTGGCAGAAGCTCGACTCCGAGCTGACGACGCTCAGCGAGCTGCTGGAGCTGTCGGCGGGCGACGAGGCTGCGCTCAGCCAGATCGAGGCCGAGGTCGCGCCGCTGCGCCGCTTGGTCGATCAGCTGGAGATGAGCCTGCTCCTGGGCGAGCCCTACGACGACAGCAATGCCTTTATCTCGATCCAGCCCGGCGCCGGCGGCGTCGATTCGCAGGATTGGGCCGAAATGCTGCTGCGCATGTACAGCCGCTGGGGCGCCGAGCGCGGCTTCAAGATTTCGCTGGTCGATCAGATGCCCGGCGACGAGGCGGGGATCAAGAGCGCGACCCTCGAGCTGCGCGGCCCCTACGCCTACGGCTACGCCAAGGCCGAGGCCGGCATCCATCGCCTGGTCCGCCTCTCGCCCTTTGATTCGGCCCACCGCCGCCACACCTCGTTCGCCCGCGTCGAGGTGCTGCCCGAGGTCGATAACGCCGTCGAGGTCCAGATCGGCCCGGACGACCTGCGGATCGATGTCTACCGCGCCGGCGGCCACGGCGGCCAGGGCGTCAACACCACCGACTCGGCGGTCCGCATTGTCTACAAAGGCGGCACGCCCGAGGAGATCGTCGTGACCTGCCAGAACGAGCGCTCGCAGCTCCAGAACAAAGAGACGGCGATGAACGTGCTCCGCGCCCGCCTGCTTGAGCGGGAGCTGGAGCGCCAGGCCGCCGAGCGCTCCCGGCTCAAGGGCGTCCACCAGGACGCGGCCTGGGGCCATCAGATTCGATCCTACGTGCTTGACGATCGCCGTGTGAAGGATCATCGCACCAATGTCGAGACCAGCAACACGCAGGCGGTGCTCGACGGCGCGATCGATCAGTTTATCGAGGCGTTTTTGCGCTGGCGCCTGAGCGCCTAACAGTGAGAGGAGACCCTATGCGGCGATTGCTCGCCTGCCTGATGATCGCGTCGCTGGCGCTGGCGCTGGCCGCCCGCCCGGCCGCCGCCGCCGAGCCCGCGAATGTCACCCGCAACGAAGCCAAGAGCGATTTCGGCAAGGAGGTGCGCTTCGACTTGGAGGCGACCTCGACTAGCCCGATCAAGGAGCTGAAGTTCCTCTACGCCCTCGGCATCAACAACGAGGAGGACGTGCTGGCCTTCACCGAGGCGGCCCCCGAGTGGCGGCCGAACACCAAGAACGTCGAGGCCAGCTTCACCCGCGACACGTCGATCGAGTACCTGCCGGTCGGCGTGACGGTGCGCTACAAGTGGGTCCTGATCGCCGACGACGGCACGGTCACCGAGACGCCGGTCAACAGCGTGGTCTATCTCGACACGCGCTTCGAGTGGCGCGAGCGCACCCAGCGCGGGATCACGGTCCGCTGGTACGGCGGCGACGACGCCTGGGGCGACAGCATGATCGCCGCTGCGGTCCGCGGCCTCGATCGGCTGGAGCAGCGCATCGGCGGCAGCGTCAAAAACCCGATGACGATCACAGTCTACGAGAACACCGCCGATATGCGCGGCGCGCTGCCGCCGAACTCCGCCGAGTGGATCGGCGGCCAGGCCCAGCCGTCGCTCGGGCTGATTGTCGGCGCGATCGCCCCCGGCGACGACGCCGAGCGCGACCGTCTCATCCCCCACGAGCTGAGCCACCTGGTGATGGCCCAGGCCACCCGCAACAACTACGGCGGCACGCCGGTCTGGTTCGAGGAGGGCGTGGCGGTGGTCAACCAGGATATCAAGGATCCCGATTTCGCGGACCGGGTCGATGAGGCCGCCGAGGACGGCGAGCTGATCCCGCTGCGCGCCCTGGCCTCCAATTTCCCCTCCGATCCCGAGCAGGCCCGCCTCTCCTACGCCCAGAGCGAGAGCGTGATCCGCTACATCGAGGGCGAGTACGGCGTCGAGGGCGTCGCCAAGCTGGTCGATCAGTTCAAGCAGGGCGTGACCGACGATACGGCGGTCCAGGCGGCGCTCAACGTCAGCTTGGATAAGCTCGACGAGGATTGGCGCGCCACGCTGCCCGACGCCAAGCGCCAGCCCAAGCCTGTCACCGGCGCCGACACCGCCCCGACCAACCGGTTCCGCGACAAGCCGACGACCCGCGAGCGCACCGGCGAGGGCGTCGTGCCGGCGACCCAGGCCGCCAGCGGCCCGCTCGCCAATATCCCGACCTGGGCGCTGGCCCTGGGCGGCCTCGGCCTGCTGCTGCTCCTCGCCGGCGTGGTCTGGATTGTCCGCGAGCGCTCCGTCGCCAATCGCCGCCCCTACTAGGTCTTTCCGTCAAACCAAAACGCTGCGGCGCCGGGAGTTCGCTCCCGGCGCCGCAGCGTTTTTCGCTGGGTGCGAACGGCCTTTCAGCTACACCGTTGCCGGAGTGTCGGGCGGCATCGCGGTCGCTTGGGCCTTATCGGCTTACCAGCGGAACGTAGACCTGGACCATATTATCGGGTGCCAAATTGGCCACCATCCACGTGCCCTGGCTCGTTCCATTGGTCCGCCATAGCGCCAGTCCATGCACGCCGTCATCGGCTGCGAAGAGCACTTGATCACCAGCGGCGGTCAGCTCCAGCACCCGGCTGGAGCCTGGTCCTGGGTTGATATCGGCCACCATGGCGGTTCCTGCCCGCGTGCCGTCGGTGCGCCATAGCTCGCTGCCCGTGTTCTCCATCGTCACCCGGAAAAAGCCCAGACCCTGCCATGACGCGCCGTCATTGAAGCCATCGATCCCCCCCACGCCGAAGTCGCGAATCATGCTCGTGCCCGCAGCGGTCCCATCGCTCCCCCAGACCTGGGATTCCAGCGTGAACCAAATCAGCCGCTCCCCCACGACCATGGTTTGCGCGATCCTCGGCGTATTGTCGCCCTCGCCCCACACCGGGCCGGTTCCGGCCGTGGTGCCATCCGAATGCCAGAGCGCGCCCTGCTCGAACTCCTCCTCCGCGATGAAAAAGAAACGGTTGCCGATCGTTGCGATGATGGACGGCGATAGGCTTGCCATGCCCGGTCGCTCAGCGACGATCCATGTCCCGGCGGCGGTCCCGTCCGAGCGCCAGAGCTCCAGTCCGTTGCTATCGTCCACCGCCCGGAAGTAGAGCGTGTCGCCGACGGCGGTCAGCTCATTTGGCAGCGAGCTCGAATATCGGCCGCCAGGGCGGATATCTTTGACCAGGCGTGTCGTGGCGGCGGTGCCGTCGCTCACCCAAAGTTCTTCGCCCAGGCTCTCCGTCGTCAGCGAAAAGAAAAGGCGGCTGCCGACCGCCGTCAGTTCGAGCGGATCCTGCTCGCCCGTCTGATCCAGATGGGTCGTCAGCGGGATGGTGCCCGCAGGGGTGCCGTCGCTCACCCATAAGCCAGCGTGAGTCGATCCCATTGGAATGACAAAGTAGAGCAGGCTCCCAACCGGGGTGAGGTCTTGGACCAATGCCTGGTGGATGCCCGCCCCGGCTGTCAGCGGGATGGTGCCGGCGGCGGAGCCATCGCTGATCCATAGCCCGGCGCCAGGGCCGGCGGGAACCACGAAAAAGAGCCGGTCGCCCACCGCAGTGAGGTGGATGGGATTCGAGCCTTCAGGCCCGGCGTTGATGTCGCGCACGAGCCGGGTGCCGGCTGCCGTTCCGTCCGATCGCCAAAGTTCCGCGCCGTGCTGGGCGGTGGCGGTGATAAAGAAGAGCAGCGGGCCTGCGGCGGTGAGCGCGCTCGGCGGTGCCTCAAGCGCCCGGACGAGGCTCGCGCCTGTCCCTGCCGGCGCGCCGCTGGTGGTCTTCCACAGACCCGCTGCTGGCGGGGTGAATCTTGTGGTGAAATAGGTTGTTCCGTCGATGGTTGTAAACGCCGTCGGGTAGCTGTCGCGCGGCCCGGTGGCGCTGGCGGTCCGGGCGGTGGCGGCGCGGTGGGGCAGCGTCGCCATGACCAGGAGGATCAGCAGCGCGACCCTCCGGAAGCTCCGCGCGGGATGGGTCGTGTGAAGCGGTGAAACGGTCACGGGCTAAGCTCCTTTGCGCTAACGGGGGCAGCGGCGGTCTCCAGGAACCGCCATCACCAGTATGGCGGCGTCGCCGGAAGAGAACGTGAACGGAGCGTGAAGGCCGCCTAGGCCGACCCGTGACTGGCGCTGCGTGCCGCGCCTTTAATCAGCGCAACACGACGCTGCGGCGCCGGGAGCAAACTCCCGGCGCCGCAGCGTTTTGAGGTGATTGGCTCAGCGCGGCGCTTAGTTTTCCAGCCGGTCGCAGAGCTGGGCTTCGTAGAGCGAGGCGGGCTGGAGCGTGCCGGCGCGGATTTCGCTGAAACCTTGGGCGCCGGGGAAGGGATTGCTGGTGTTGATGGTGCCGGCCTTCGAGATGACATAATTCTGGGCGGTCGGCGGCTTTTGCACCATATGCGTGCTGTTGTAGTTCCAGATCACCGAGTGGACGTTGCCCCAGCCATGGGCGGTGCCGTAGTCGCCGCGGCTGATCAGGCCGATCGTGCTGCCGGCGCTGGCGGTGATGCTGTCGAACAGCAGCGCCTGGCTCCACTGGCGGTGGCCCTCGCTGGTCGAGCCGCCGCCCTCGGTCGCGCGGTGCCAGACGATGCCCGACGCGCTCTGGGTGCCGTTCGAGATGAAATGGTGCCTGCCGTTGGTGGCGTGGACCCGCGTGAACAGGATCAGCTGGCTCTGGCTCTCGGCGTCGAAGTTGTAGAAGCGCTCGCCGGTGCGAATGCCGACCGGGTCCAGCGCCTGCACGTCCTCGACGGTGATCCTGATCGCGCCCTGGGTCATCACGCCGGCGTGGCCGAAGTGCAGGACTGTCGCGTTTTTGACCCAGCTGTTCTCGGCGCCGCGAAAGACAATCCCGTCCCAGACGTGGTTCTCATCCTCGCCGCCGGCGGTCTGGATGTCGATCCGCACGTTTTCCAATCCCGCCTCGCCGATGATGTTGCGGCTGGCGACCGGCGCCACCGTGGCCTGGGCCAGGCCGCGATCCAGGTGATTGAAGATCGGCGCGTCGAGGGTCAGGCGGGTTCCCGAGATGCTCTTCACGCGGCGGATCCACTGAATGTCGCGCGAGCCGGCCGCCCACCAGGGATCGCTGCCGGTGCCGCCGCCGCCGATCGCGTTGATCCAGGCCTGGGTCGAGGGATGGGTGACGATCACTTCCTGGCCGACGCTGAACCGGCCCGGGTCGGCCACGTTGAGGCTCAGGCTGCCGACCTGGACGAACTGATCGGTGACGTTGGTCGCCGAGCCGGCGGTCCAGGGCGTCGAGTCGTTGTTGCCGATGATCACCAGGGTCCGCTG
>DASWWB010000988.1:0-6549 GCA_036406115.1 Herpetosiphonaceae bacterium | reverse complement strand
AAGCTCGTTCATAATAGTGCTGCGCAACTGAGTAATTACCCAAACTTTTAATCGTTGCTGCAAGATTATTTAGACTTATTGCCGTATCCGGGTGATTTGGACCGAAGATTGTCTCTCGAATCGCCAATGCACTCTCGTAATATCGCCGTGCTTCTAAATAATCTCCATTTCCGTTAAGGTGATAGGCTAGATTGGTGGCGAGTGTAGCCATAGCATTATCTACACGCTCATCAATCGCCCGTACAGCCCAACGTAAATGAACAATGAGCGGGGGTATATCCACCACATAGCCTCGCATATTGCGATCGTGCATCTGACGGCATAGCTCCCATTCTATCGCCGCCAGCGCTCCGGAATCCTGCACCACCGCTCCGACAAAGGCATGCACTAACCGATGAAGTACTACCCCCTCATCGCCCACCGTCACAAACCCCAAATCCACCAATCGTCCCAACGCCAGCTGTCCGCTGGAATCCTCGGGCTCAAGTTCGGCACTCGCCAGCAGCAGATCAACGGGGATCGGCGCGCCCGGTGCCAGACAGGCCGCCCGTGCCAGCAGCGCCAGCGCTAACTTGTCACGTTCAGGATCAAGCCGCTGGTAGCTCACCAGAAACGTGCGGCCGACGTGGCGATCGTGGGCCGTCGTGGAGACATCGCCATCATGCAGCCCGCGCAGTGAGGGATGGGCGAGGATCACGTCGCTCCGCAACTCGGCCAGATACGCCGCCACTTTGATACCAGGATATTGCGCCAGATACGAGCCGGCGAGCTGGAGCGCCAGCGGGAAATCCCCCAGCTCCTCGGCGATTTCCTCGGCCTCCGCTGGTGTCAGTCGCGGCGCCAGGTCGCGCAGCAGCGCCACACTCGCCGGCCGCGCCAACACGTCGAGGCTGTGCGTCACGATCTTCCCAGGCCACGACTGCCGACGGCTGGTGATCAAGATCCGACAGCCGCCACTCGGCGGCGCCCACTGCTGCACGAGCTGGGGATCTTCCGCGTTATCGAAAATGAGCAGGCGCGGGATGGGCCGCTGCCACGCCGCGCGCACCAGGGCCAACTGCTCGTCCTGCTTCAGGTCGCCATAGCTCGGATGCAGATCGAGCAGGCCCGGCCCGCCGCAAGCCGCGACCTCGGAGGCAATCGCGGCCGGATCGGCAAACGACAGCCAGAACACGCCGCCGGCAAAGAACGAGCCATACCGATGCACGAACTCAGCAGCAACCGATGTTTTCCCGATGCCCCCAAGACCGGTGGCTGCCGCCTTGGGGCCGATGGCCACCCGCGCGCCGCCATGGAGCGCCCGGGCGAGGGCCAGCAGCACCGCATCGCGGCCGACAACGTGCGGGTTGGGGGCGAAGGGCATCCGCGCGCCGCTCGGCAGTGGGCTGATCGGCGGCACGTCGGGAGCTAGCAGGGCGTCGAGGAGATCCTGGGCTTCGGCCAGCGGTGGCTCGTAGTGCGGCTGCCAGGTCGCGGCGTTGACCGTAATGTTCCCGCCCGCGTTGTATTGGGTGCCGACCTGCTGGCCGCGCTGATCCACGCTCGTCAGATGGACCGTGCTGTCGCTGATCGTACTGTCGCGGATGCTGGCACTGGCAGCTGGCGGATCTGGTGGTTGTGGCTCATCAGGCATCGGCGGTCTCCTTGCTGTGGCATTCGCTCCCGGACCGGCGTCTCCTCACGTCCTCCCTGCAACCCGCGCTACCAGAACGAGAGGACGGCGCTGACGGCAAGCGCGTTAATCACCATATGCACGATGAGTCCTGTCGTAAGGCCTCCGGTTGCTGCGCGAAGGTAGCCGAAGATGAGGCCCAAGGGCAAGGTATAGAGCATTTGGGCAAGGGCCGCCCCCGTGAGCTGGAAGCCATGATATTGCCAGTGGCCAAGACTAAAGAGGCCCGCCGAGATCAGGATGGGGGCATACCGTGAGGCGGGAAAGGCCCACCAGCTTGCTGTATACACCACCCCGCGAAACCACAGTTCCTCAATCACGACGGCAATGACCACCAAAACCACGATGTCGTGGAGCCCGGCAACCGTTTGTGTCCACACCCGGAGGCCAAAGATCGCACCGGCCACACTGAGGAGGGTGAGACTGGCGATCACGAGGATGCGCCGCCACGGGATGGCAGCTGGGTGCGGTGGGCGTCCCCAAAGCCTTCTGGCCAGCACGATCCAGCCGCAACACCACAGCAGGGCCGGAAGCCGCAGGTCAACCACCCATCGGCCGTCGAGCGCCGGGAAACGGCGCAGGAGCCCAAGCAGAACGGGATGCACGATGGCCGTGATGAGTTTGAACTGGATCAATGACAGGAGCACAATGCCAATGCCGACAACGGCGTGCCGCCAGGTGCGGTGAACCGGCGACGGATCCATGGGGGTGCTGCCTGGTGCATGCGTCATCTGCGGAATCATCGCCACGTTCCGTTGCCGTCACGTCTGGTGGCGAGGAGTCCCTCGGCCGCCGACGGCGTCCACCGTGCCTGCCAGGGGGGCGCCTGGTGCGTACTCGTTTGGCTTATGGCGCTGTGGCTGATCGTGCGGTGGCTGATGCTCGCGGCTGGCTGCGGTGGCTCGTCCGGCATGGGGTGCTCCTCTCGTCGTGCATAGGGAGACTTTAGCGAAGCCCTGGCGCTGCGTCAAGCTGTGAGCCGGCCAGCGTGATCCTTCGCCCGCCAATGGTCCGCCTGCGATGGAGCCGGGCGAAAACCTGCCGATCGGCGTCGGCGCCTCCGCTATACTGGCGGCCGATTCGTCGATCAGGAGATCACCGCATGCCCCCGCTTGTCCTGCCGCTCGTCGGCACCCTCTGGCTCACCTGCGGCCTGGCCATCCTCGCCGACCGCTGGCGGTGGCGCCGACGCCGCCAGCAGCTCCAGCGCGCCCATCTCGCCGACATCAGCGCCATCCACGCGGCGTTCGCTGCCGAGCGGGCCGCCCTCACGTGGTGGCCCTGCTGCCAGTGTCCCCGGCCGTGGCCGCCGGCCACCTGGCTCGTCGACGGCGTGGGGCTCCTCGGCGACGGCCGGTGCTTGCGGGTTCGCTATCCCCTGTGTGCGGCCTGCTACGCGCGGCTGCTGCCCTGCTGGGTCGTCCCGCCCTCGGCCCGGCCGCTGACCGCCGACGATGGCGACCTCGCACTCGCTACCACCGTCCTGCCGGTCGATCCGCCGGCGCTGGTGGCGCGGGTTGCGGCGGGAAATTAGAGGGCATGTAATCGTATACGAAGCCTCTAACAGCCCTATGCGTATCCGCAGGGACCGCCTTAGACAAAGCCCTCGTCAACTAGCCGGCTTCCCTGGGCGGTGATCTCGTGGCGCTGCCCCGACCCACCAACCACCCGGCACCAGCTTTCCGTCACCAGCAACGGCTCCGGCGCATGCAGATCAAACCGCAGGGAAAACCCGCCGTAAATCCCAGGAATCGGCGCCCACAACTGCGGTACTGCTAGCTCCAGCAGCGGCAGCAATTCCGGCAGCCGCAAGGCATGCGCATTGACCAGCCGGGCCGCCCGCTCGCGGATGACCAGATGGAGCTGGGACTGTATCGCCGCCACGGCATCATGGGGGAGATCATGCTGATAGACGGGTTCCAGGACCTCCAGCAGCGGCCCCTGGCCCTGGCGGCGGGCAATGGTGGAGGCCAGCTCTCCCGCCGCAGTTGGGAGCGACCGCCAGGCACCCAGCGCCAGCAGCCGCTCGACCACCGCCAACGGTGCGCCGGTATATGCCGCCTGATGCAGCGGCGCATACCATGCGTGCCCGTCCGGCCGCGTGCTGTTGCTGAGATCCGGGCGCTGCTCAAGGATGGCCAGCACCTGCGGCCAATCAGCAGCCTTGGCGGCGTCCGCCAGCCGATGCCGGAGCTGCGCCTCCTCGGTATGCAGCGTTGCGGCCCGTGTCACGCTATTCCATGCAAGGTCCACCTGCCCTCCTCATCGCTTCAGTGCGCTACCCGCGCTAACCCGTCGGCAATCAATCGGGCAACGTGGTGACCCGGCCCGATTTGCGCCGCCGAGCAGCACTCGTGGGCTGTGGTGTACCAGCGGTGGGCCTCAGTGACCTGGCCGCGCACCTCCGCCACAATCGCCAGGCCCAGCGGCGCCAGCGCCCACGTCTGCCGCTTCTCGGGGTCGGCCAGGATCGCCGCCCGATGCTCGGTGACCAGCGCGACATGCCGCACCAGCAGGTCGTGGGCGGCCTCGGGATCATAGAATGCCAGCGCATTCCCGAGTAGACCCACGGCGTCAATGACGCGCAGCGGATCGGCATTGGGCTGCTCATCCAGCACCGCCAGCGCGCCTACGTAATCGGCAATGCCGTTGTCCTCGTGGCCCAGCTCGCGCAGAATGGTGCCGCGCATCAGCAGGTACTCGGCCTCCCAACGCGGCGCCAGGCTCGGCGTGTCCAGTGCCTCGTCCAGCAGTTCAAGCGCCCCCTCGCCGTCGCCCCGCTGCATGGCGGCGGAGGCCTGCGCGAGGATCGTCTCGGGCGGCTGTTTCGCACGGCGGCGTGGGCGCCCCACGGCGGCCGGCGGCGCCCACGAATCCAGCAGCATCAGCAGCTCGGCCGTCGCAGCGGTGGCAGCGCCCGTCACCGCCTCGAGCCGCTGGTGCATCGCCCGTTGGTGCCGGCTCAGCGGCTCCCCGGCCCAGCGCTCAGCCTGGTCGGCGTAGATGACCAGGAAGCCCTGCCGCTCGCCGTAGACCCGCTGGGCGTGGGCCACCAGCTCGCGGTCGAGGACACCAGGCCGTCCCAACGCCGCCCGAATGTTCACGACCTGCGCCTCGGCCTCGTCCAGCGCCTCCTCGGCCATCCGAAGGACCGTCGGCAGCATCGCCACGGGCTGCCAGATCACTGCTGGCTCGTCCTCGTCGGCGATCAGTGGTGCGGCCACTGGTCGCCCGGGGGCCGGGTTCAGATCAAATCGCTCGCTCGTCAGATCGAGATAGGCGGGATTATCGCGGCAGACCCATGGCACGACCAGGCCGGGCGGGTCGGGCTGGCGGGTGAAGGCCGTCACGGTTTGTTCGTAGTCATCGGTGGCAATGACGCCAGTTCCAAACTGGGCGAAGGTCGTCGTCAGGCCGGCGATGTTGCTGTCGCCCAGCTCGGAGCGAAACGAGGTGGCGGTCTGGTCAGGATTCAGGGCGAAAAACAGATAGTCCTGGGTGGTCAGCATCCGCCGCAGCACGGCCTGCACGATGGGGCTGCTGGGCGGCACCAGGCCGTGGTAGGTCTGGTGGCCATAGAAATGGAAGATGAAGTTGAACACCGGGGTCTCGGGACGCCCAAGCACGCGATGGCCGAAGCGGAAGCCCTGGTTGGTCGAGGCCGCCGGGATTGGGACAGCGGGCCGCATGACCATGCAGCCCGTCACCTGCCCCTCGACCTCAGCGAGGCCCAGCGCAAAGCACGGCGCCGACGCCGCCAGCAGATCGGCGACAAACAGCCGGTTGAGCGTCAGGGATGATCCTCCGTGCGTCATTTACTGCTCCTCCCGCTGCCAGGCAACTACGCGCTGAGAAAGGGTCGTGCCGGGCGGCGCCACCTGCGGCAAGAACGCGCGCGACCGCAGGGCGATTTCCAGCCCCAGCGCCGCATCGTGGAGCAGGCGACGGAGCACCGCCTGTTGGTAGGGGCTGAGCGCGTCGCTGGCCTGCCAGCGGCGGCCTTGGGCAATGGAGTGGGTAAAGGACGCCGCGATGCGCGCCAGGTTCGCATCCGCGTGCGCCAGTTCATTCGGCGTGAGGACGCCGCCTCCCAGCGCGACATCGGCAACATACTGCTCCTGCGCTCGCATCGTCCCCACTGCCGCATGCACTTCCTGCCCCAGCCCATACAGGTCGGCGAGCGGCGCCCAGGTCTGCGCCTCAGGGTCAGCGATCATCATCGGTCCTCCTGGCGGAAACGGGCGGCGCCCCACATCGTGTCGTCAACCGAGTCCCCCCCCTGCGCATTGGCGCATCGTCCAGTGGTCGCCTGCCACCGCTACTCATCCCATTCCATCGGCTCTGAGGTCAAAATGGGATGGGGATCACCCCACGTCCAGCTTGGTCTGACCCGCGCCAGTAACGCTGGCAGCACATCTTGGGACCCGGTATAGGGGGGAAAGGCATCCCAAGGATTGCGCTCCTGAACGTTGCCAATCAACATTGGCGAATAGAGCACCCCATCATCAAGATCAAGAATTTGGACCAGAGCCGTGTCATAGGCTAACCCCACATACAACAGGTACCGAGACTCGTCCTGTTGGCCAATGATCCGTGGCGCAATGATGGGCGCCCATATGGCACGATGGGCTGCCCGAGCTTGCGCGTCATCAGCTTCCCAAATGGCCCACCGTTCTTCGTCTGTTATGGTAGCAACCCGTTCCAGCAGGGCGGGCAGTTGGTCCTGGGATCCCGTGTACTCCTCCCAGGGCTGCCAGGACAACACGTCATGCAACTCATAGCGGACTGGCGAGAGTCGCCATCGATGGGTATCCAAGATGGAGACCAGGATCCATACCTCGTCGTGCCTGCTCATCCCTTCATAAATAAGGAAGTGG
>DASWWB010000987.1:0-1646 GCA_036406115.1 Herpetosiphonaceae bacterium | reverse complement strand
CCGGTTTTGACGCCGTAGACCGCCGCGACCTCCGGGTTTAAGGTCGTGAACAGCAGCTGCTTGTAGTTGAAGAAGATCAGCCCGCCCACCATCAGGCTGACGCCGGCGATCACCAGCACGTCGCCCGGCGTCACGCCGAGGATGTTGCCGAACAGCGCGGCGTCGAACGAGCGGGTGAACGAGCGGTAGCGGCTGATCAGCGCCACGCCGACCGCGAAGCTGGCGGTGGTGATCACGCCGATCGCGGCGTCGGCGTTGATCTTGGTCCGGCGGGCGGTTTGGTTGATGAGCACCGCCGCCGCGAATCCCCACAGCCCGGCCCCCAGGTAGAAATTGATCGCCAGGACGAACGAGACCACCGCGCCGCCGAAGATCGCGTGCGACAGGCCGTGGCCGATGTAGCTCATGCCGCGCAGCACGATGTAGACGCCCAGCAGCCCGCAGAGCGCGCCGGTCAGCACGGCGGCCAGGGTGCCGTTGCGGAAAAACTCATACCGAAACGGTTCGAGCAGGTGTTGCATTGGTTTGCTCCAGGGCTGAGGGGAGGTCGCCGGGCACCGGGTGCGGGATGAGATCGCGGTAGCTGTGGCCGTGCGGCTTCTGCTGGATGAACAGCATGCCGTCGTGCTGGAGCACGATCATGTCGCCCTGGTAGGTTTCGTTCAAGGTCTCGGTGGTGAAGACCAGCTCGGGGCTGCCTTGGGCCACCACCCGCCGGTTGAGGCAGATCACCCACGGCACGTGGGCGGCGGCGGCGTTCAGGTCGTGGGTTGTCATCAGGATCGTCATGCCCTGGCCGTTCAGCTCCGCCAGCAGGTGCAGGATTGTCTCGGCCACCCGCATGTCGACGCCGGTCGTCGGCTCGTCGAGCACCAGCAGATCGGGCTCGGCGATCAGGGCGCGGGCCAGGAAGACCCGCTGCTGCTGGCCGCCCGAGAGATCGCGGATGTGGTTGTTGGCCAGATCGGCGATGTCCAGCCGCTCCAGCACCTCGCGCATGCGCCGCCGGTCCTCGCGGCTGGGCCACGGCCAGATCCCCGAGCGCCGGATGCGGCCCATCAGCACGACCTGCTCGACGGTCGCAGGGAAGTTCCAGTCGACGGTCTCAAGCTGCGGCACGTAGGCGATCTGCGGCGCCGGCTGGCCGTCGAGCGCCTTGCCCTTGACATAAATCGTCCCGCTATCCGGCTGGAGCCCGCCCAGCAGCAGCTTGAGCAGGCTGGTCTTGCCGGCGCCGCTCGGGCCGACCAGCGCTGCGAACTGCCCCGGATGCAGATGCAGGTCGATCTGGGCCAACACCGGGACCGCGCCGTAGCCGAAGCTGACCTTCCTGAACTCGATGATTGGGTCCATAACAGTGATTCCTAGCCGCGAAAAACGACGGGCCGCCGGGCGACATGCCGGCGGCCCGCGCCGATTACTGCTCCTGGGTGACGGCGCTGTCAGCTCCGGGAATATTCGAGGTGTCGACGGTGTCCATCAGCTTGGGGTCGCCGCCGAGATTGGCGGCCATGATCCGCAGATCCTCGGCGATCAGGCCGAGGTACGAGTGGGTCGGCGCGCCGACCTCGCCGGGCAGGTCGTCGTCGCGCAGGCTGTCGACATACCTGACGCCGGCCTCTTTGCCAATCTGCTCAAGCACCGGC
>DASWWB010000986.1:0-2822 GCA_036406115.1 Herpetosiphonaceae bacterium | reverse complement strand
CTGCTGGCGGTCATGACCCATCCGCCCCAGCGCCCCGCCGACATGCCGATCTGGGTCTGGATCCAGCGCGTCCAGTGGGCTGCCGCGTTCATCCTGGCCTGGATCGACGAGGGCTGGGACGGCTCGCTGCGCAAGCGGGCGCTGGTCTCGCTGGCCTACGGCCCGCTTGATTGGTCGATCGGCGCGGCGGTCGCGGCCCTCGGCCAGATCGCCCGCAACGAGCCGCTGCTGGCCCCGGCGATCGCCGAGATCTATCAGCAGCTCCTGACCCACGCCCCGCGCCAGGGCGGCCTCCCCTATCTCACCGCCCTGCTGACCTACGCCTTCGAGCTGCCGTTCATGCCCGAGCCGCTCGCCGCCGCCGTCAAGCCCTGGCTGGAGGGGATGTGACGCTGGCGGTTATTCAACTGCTGCTGGTGCTGGCATTACTTTTCCAACCGCTTCTGTGGGCCTGGAAGGCGCGAGTATGGGAGTGGCTGGCATTCTTAGGCGCAATGGCGGCGCTGGCGGTGGCCGGCGCCGCCGCCAATCGGATGTGGCCTGGCGCGCTGGCTGGCGGGTTGCTGCTCTGTACTGGCCCGTTGGCCGATGAAAGCTTGCGGCGCTATGGGCGTGCCATGAGCGATGATGACTTCGCCGGCATGTTGCGCTGGGCGCGGGTGACGGCTATTCTCCGCCCGTTCGCCGAGTCGCGCGTGCTGCCGGCGCGCGTGCCGATTAACGAACATACCCATTATCGCCGTTATGGCGCGGCCATCGAGTTGCTGAAGCCCTACGAACCGCGCTCTTTTATGCGCTATAACTGGTTTATGTTCCAGCTTTACCGACGCCAACAGCGATGGCTTGATCTCCGGACCGCTTGCGAGCGCGTCTTTAATTCAACTGAGTTGATTACGCTTCCAGGAACCTATGCGACCTATCTTCAGACGTTTGGCGAAGTCAATGATCACGCTGGGTTAATCCGTAACTTTTTAGCCTATTTATCACCAATCGAACAACTAGAAAAAGACTTTCGTGATTATTGCTTCATGCTCTTGTTTGTCTTTACGGGGCAGCCGGATCGGATCCAGTCGCTGGAGTCCGGCCTTCGCCAGTTGCTGGGCGACGACGATTATGCATATTGGCTGGCCACGGCCCATCACATCGCTGGCGAAGACGCCGCCGCCGAGGAGCTGTGGGCGCCCATGCGCCTAGTCGGCGACGAGGTCTGGCGCGATGAGCTAGCCCGGCGTCCCGAGCGGCTGGCGCGCTTCGATCGCGCGGCACTGAGCGAGGAGGCGCGCCGGCTGCTGGAGGACGTGGAGCGGCGCTGGGTGGCGGTGCCGGCGCTGGCCGCTCCGCGCTGAGCGGCCCTTGGGCGGGGAGATGGGATGAGCAAGCTGCTGCTGGCGATGATCGTGGTATTAGCTGGCGGAGCGCTGCTGCGGGATTGGAAAACCCGCCATTGGCGCTGGATCGGCCTCAATGCGGCGTTGGTGGCGGCAGCGGTGATGGGCTGGACGCTGGCGCCGGGCTGGGCCGGCTACGCGGTGGCCGCCGCCAGCGCGCTGCTGATCGGCCTGCCGCAGCTGTCGGCGCGTCGGATGGCGGCCATGGAGGCGCGCGGCGACGACGCCGGGCGCCAGCGCTGGTTCAGTCTGGGCGCCTGGATCGCCACTCCCGAGCAGCGGCGCGCGGCTGCGGCTATGGGCGCCGCCACCAAAGCGATCGGCGAGCGGCGGCTCGACGAGGCGCTGGCCCGCCTGGAGCCGCACAAAAACAGCGACTGGGGCCGCTGCATGACGCTCTACCTCAAGGGCGAATGGGCCGAGCTGCGCGATTTCTGCGCCACCATGCTCCGCGTCCATCGCGACGAGCCGTTTTATCTGACGAGCTACCTGCGGGCGCTGGCCGAGCTGGGCCAGTTCGAGCGGATGCTGCGCGAGGCCGACGCCCGCTGGGAGCGGCTCGACGGGCTGCCCGACCAGCAGCGCCAGCAGGTCTTGCTGATGATCTTCGCCTTCGCTGGCGAGCCGGAGCTTGTCCAGCGCATCGGCCACGCCCGGCTGGCCGAGACCGATCCGGTCGCCTACGCCTTCTGGCTGGCCACCGCCTGCTACGCCGCCGGCAACCCGCTCGGCGCCGAGGAGCGGCTGCGCGCGATCGCCGATGATGGCGACGCGCTCTGGCAGGCGCGCATCGAGCGCCGGATCAGCCAGCCGCCGCCGGCCAGGCCCCAGCTCAGCCCTGCCAGCCAGGAGCTGCTGGCGCGCTTCCGCGAGCGCTGGATGCGGGTGCCGGCGCTGGGCTAGCTGCCCGCCGCCGCCGGGATGGGCAGGCCGAGGGCGTAGAGCCGGTCGGCGCGCTCGAAGCAGAAGCCGAGCTTTTCGGCGACCCGCCTGCTGGCGGCGTTGTCGGGCGACGTGCTCCAGCTCGGCCGCCGGCCGCGGGCGATGATGTCGCCGCAGAGCCCGGTGGCGCAGGCATGGCTCAGGCCGCGCCCGCGAGCCGCCGCCTCCGTCACCACGCCGATCTCCTCGAAGCGCTCGCCGACGTAAAAGCTGCATGCTGCGGCGGCGATCCTCGCTCCCTCAAACGCGCCCCAGGCCATGCCGCTGCCCGCCAGCCCGTCCGGGCCGCCCCAGGTGTTGGCGATCCAGGCGTTTTCCCTGCTGAGCCCCCACAGCGCGGGGGCGTCGAGCCGCGTCAGGCGGCGGATGGTCCATCCCGCCGGCGCTGACAGGCCGGTCTCCGGCCCGGGGAGGCTGGCGATCACGCGATCCCAAATTCCGAGCCCGGGGAACACCTCGCGCAGCGCCGGCTCCCAGGCGGGCGGCGCGTCG
>DASWWB010000985.1:0-6716 GCA_036406115.1 Herpetosiphonaceae bacterium | reverse complement strand
CGGCACCGGCCACACGGTTCTTTGGACCGGCCGCAACGCCCCGGCGCTGCTCGGCCGCCACTTCCCCGCCTATCCCGCGCCGTCGCAGCGCCCGCTGATCGCCGAGTCCAATCTCTTCGGCGAAACGCTGGCCCTGGGGCGCCGGCCGCTGATCGCCACCATTCACCGCTCCGACTACTGGGCGCTGGTCGCCAGCCGCCAGCAGCGCGCGACCGCCGTGGCGCTGGCGGCGAAGGCTGCGGGCCTGGCCCTGCCGACGGTCGACGACTATCTGGCCGGCCGCGCCCTGCCCTGGGATATCACCACGGATTTCATTCGCCGCTGGGGCGCCTTCGAGGGCGTGCCGCCCGTCGCCGCCGACGAGGCGGGACGCCGCCTGTCGCGGCTATTGGCGGAGGCCGATCTGGTCCACTATGAATGCTATCTGCCGGATTTCGTCGGCCATGAGCGGATCGACGCCGAGCCCGGGCAGGTGCTTGAGCTGATCGACGCGCTCCTCGGCGGCGCGCTGGCCGAGCTGCCGCCGGACGCCTCGCTGCTGGTCGTCAGCGACCACGGCAACCTGGAGGAGCCCTGGCACAAGCGCCACACCACCAATCCGGTGCCGCTGCTGGTGGCGGGCCCGGCGGCGCGCTTCGCGGCTGGCGCCGCCGATCTGACAGATGTGACGCCCTTGATTCTCGCCGCCCTCGCCGCTGCGTAGCAGGAGGATGTGACATGCGCCCGATTCGACGCTGGGCATTTGGCTTGCTGATCATCCTCGCGGGCTGCGCGGCGCAACCTGGCGCTTCCCCAGGCTCCGCTGATCCGATCGGCACCGCACTCGCCGGGCGGCCGACCGAGCCCGCCGGCGCGGCCTCCACGCCCACCGCAGACGGCCGCCTGGATCCCGGCGACCAGGCCCGGGTCGCGGAGCGCGGCGCGCCGGACCTGTGGGACGCGCCCAGCGGCGGCGGCAAGGTCTACGAGCGGCCGAAGCTGCACGGCGGCTCGCTGGTGACGGTCGAAGCGTTCGATGAGCCGACCGGCGCGGTCAGGATCCGCACCGAGGAGGGCGTGGTCGGCTGGATGCGCCCGCCCAGCGCCGAGTCGCTGATCGTCGATCTGCCCCGCACTGGCCCGGAGCTGGGCGTCCAGCCCGGGGCGCGGGTGCGGATCGTCCGCAAAGCCGGCGTCCCGCTGCGCGCCGAGTCGCGCTCGACCTCCGCCGAGCTGCGCAAGAATCTGCCGGGCGGGACCGAGGCGCTGGTGCTGGAGCAGCTCGGCGACTGGCTGCGGGTGCGGCTCGACGATCAGGCCGAGGGCTGGGTGCGCTGGTATTACGACGGCGAGTTCGTGATCGAGCCCCTGCCCTGAACGCCACCGCCCGCCGGATGGTGTATGATGTTAAGCAATCATTAAACAGCGAGAGGGCTATGGTAACACTTCCCACCGGAGATGTGCTGCTGCTCAGCGCAGCCGCCGATCACGCCGAGGCTGATCTCACCGAGGCCGAAACGCCGCTGGCGACGTTGTTCCGCGCCACCGTCGCAGCGAACCGCGGCGTGGTGTTCGACCCCGGGCGGCGGCAGCTGTTCGCCGCCTTCAAGCAGGTGGAGGATGGGCTGGCGGCGGCGGCGGCGCTCCAGCGCGCCAGTCTGCACGCCGGCGAGCCGCTGTGCGCCGCGCTCCACACCGGGCCGCTGGTGCTGTGCGGCGCGACCTACGCCGGCCCGACGCTCGGCCGGCTGGCGGCGGTGCTTGCCGCCTGCCACCCCGGCCAGGTCCTGATCTCGCGCTCGGCGCAGGAGCTGATCGGCGAGCGGGTGCCGGAAGGCCTGTCGATTCTGCCGCTCAGCCGCTACCGGCTCAAGGATTTGGTGCGGCCGGCCCTCTTGTTCCAGCTCGGCGCCGACGATCTGCCCGCCGATTTCCCGCCGCCCCACACGATCGATCGCTACCAGCACAATCTGCCCATCCAGCCGGCGCCGTTCATCGGCCGCGAGCGCGAGATCGCCGAGCTATGCGCCCTGCTGCGCCAGGATGAGACGCGCCTGGTCTCGCTGGTCGCCACCAGCGGCACCGGCAAAAGCCGCCTGAGCCTCCAGGTCGCCGCCGAGCTGCTGGGCGATTTCGAGCAGGGCGCCTATTTCGTGCCGCTGGCTTCGATCGAAGACCCGCTGCTGGTCCCGTCGGTGATCGCCCACACGCTCGGCATCAAGGAGGTGGGCGGCCAGCCGGTGCTGGAGACGCTGGTCTTCTACCTGAACGAGCGGCGGATGCTGCTGGTGCTGGATAACATCGAGCAGGTGGTGGACGCGGCCCCGGCGATCGCCGAGCTGCTGGAGCGCTGCCCGCAGCTCAAAATCCTGGCCACGACCCAGGCGCCGCTGGCTGTCGCGGAGGAGCGGCGGGTCGATATCAAGCCGCTGGCGCTGCCGACCCAAGGCCTGGCGCTTGAGGAGCTGGTGCGCTTCCCGTCGGTGGCGCTGTTCCTGGAGCGGGCGCAGGTGGTGCAGCCGGCCTTCCGTCTCAATCCGCGCAACGCCGCCGCGGTGGTCGATCTCTGCCATCTGCTGGAGGGGCTGCCGCTGGCGATTGAGCTGGTCGCCGCCCACAGCAAAACATTTCTGCCCCAGGATATGCTGCTGCTGGTGCGGACGCGGATCACCTTGAGCAAAACCAAGCTGGGCCGCAAGATCGATCGCAAGCATCCGGTGCTGCGCCCGGTGCTGGATTGGGCCTACGATCTGCTGCTGGGCGTCGAGAAAACGATGTTCGCCCGGCTGGGCGTGTTTGTCGGCGGCTGCACCATCGAGGCCGCCGAGGCGGTCTGCAACGCCAGCGACGATCTCGGCCTGGACGTGCTGGACACGATCGGCCTGTTGCTGGATAAGAACCTGCTGCTTCAGGAGCTGCGCCAAGAGGATGCCGCCGGCGGCGAGCCGCGCTTCATCATGCTCGACCACATCCACGAGTACGCCATGGAGCGGCTGGCGGCGCTGGGCGAAGTGGAGGCGCTGCGCGAACGCCACGCCGGCTACTATCTGGCCATGGCCGAGGAGGCCGAGCCCGAGCTGCGCGGCGCTCAGCAGGAGGCCTGGCTGGAGCGGCTGGAGGGCGAGCACGACAATCTGCGCGCCGCGCTGGGCTGGGGCTTCGCCCAGGGCGATGCGGCGCCGGCCGCCCGGATCTGCGGCGCGATCTGGCGGTTTTGGTGGCAGCGCGGCCATCTCTCGGAGGGCTCGCGCTGGCTGGCGCTGGCCCGCGAGCGCAGCGCCGGCCTGGCGCCGGAAGTGCGCGCCAAGGTGCTGCACGGCCAGGGCATCCTCGCCTGGCTCCAGGGCACCTATGACGAGGCCCGCGATGCCTTCGAGCAGTGCCTGGCCCTGCGCGACGGGCTCGGCGACGCCGCTGGCAGCGCAATCATCCTCAACAACCTGGGCCACCTGGCGGTGATTCGCGGCGATGACGACGCCGCCACCGGCCTGCTGGAGCGCGCCCTGGAGATCCAGCGCAAGCTCGACGATCGCTGGGGCTCGGCCTTTTCCATCCTCAATCTGGGCAATGTGGCGCTGCGCCAAGACCGGCTGGAGCGGGCACGGGAGCTGTACGCCGAGAGCCTGGAGCTGCGGCGGGCGATCGGCGACAGCCGGGGCATTGCCGGCGCCAACGGCAATTTGGGCTGGATCGCCGTGCGCCAGGGCCGCGCGCCGCAGGCCTTCGAGCATTTCGGCGAGTCGCTGCGCATCTACAATGATCAGAGCAACGCGCTGGGCGTCGCCGAGTGCCTCGCCGGGGTCGCCGCCGTCGCGGCGCTGTGCAACGATCTCGATCGCCTGGCGCGGCTGGCCGGGGCCTCCGAGGCGCTTGGCGAGAATCTCAAAGCCAAGCTGTGGCCGGATATCGGCCCGTCCTACCAGCAGCTGTTGGCGGAGATCGAGTCCCATCGCCAGGACCCGGCCTTCGCCGCCGCGCTGACCGAAGGCCGGGCGATGCTGATCGAGCAGGCGGTGAGCTACGCCCTGGAGACGCCGACCGACGGCGTCGAAACCGTCGGCTGAGCGTCAGATCCAGCTCCGGCCGTCGTGGAGCGGCGCCGGCGGGCCGTGATCGCCGATCAGGCTCGCGTGGGTCACCAGCCCGGCGGCCGGGCTCCAGACATGGAGCAGCAAGGTCGGCGGCTCCAGCACCGCGTCCAGCCGCGCCGGGTGGGTGAAATCAGGCACCAGATTGTGCGCCACCGCCGGGCAGGTCACGGCCAGCGTGCCATGGAAGCGGCGCTGCATGTGGCCGTGGACGTGGCCGGCGACGATCCGCTCGACCTGCGGGAAGCGACCGACCAGCGCACCGAATTCGTCGGCGCCCTCCAGGCCGATCTCGTCGAGCGGCGCGAGGCCGGTGTTAAACGGCGGGTGGTGCATGAAGATGATCGTCGGGCGGTCCGGCGCCTCGGCCAGCCGCTCCGCCAGCCAGGCCAGCCGGGGCGCGTCGAGCCGCCCGCCGCCGGCGCCGGGGATGTGGGTGTCGAGCGCGAGCAGGCGCAGCGGCCCGGCGTCGACGGCGTACTGGGCGAAGCCGGCCAGCGGCTCCGCGCCCTGGGCGCCGAACAGCTGGAGGAAGCCGGCGCGGTCGTCGTGGTTGCCGGGCACGGCGTAGAGCGGGATCGGCAGCTCGCGCAGCAGTTCGCCGAGCCGGTCGTACTCGGCGGCGGCGCCGGTGTGGACGCAGTCGCCGGTAAGCAGCACGGCGTCGGGGCGGGCCGGCAGGCGCAGCAGATGGGCGATCGCCTGCCTGAGCGCCGCCTCGGCCCGCTCGGCGCGCTGCGGGTCGAAGGCGATCTCGTTGATGTGCGGGTCGCTGATCTGGGCGATGATCATAGCTCGTTCTCCTCGGCGGGCAGCCGGTCGCCGTGGCTGGGCGGCTGCGAGATAACCAGGAACTCCAGGTCGCGGTCGGCTTCGTTGAAGATTTGATGCGGGATGCCGGGCGGCACCTCGGCGCCTTCGCCGGGGGCGAGCGCGTGGCGGCGGCCGTCGATCTCCAGCGCCGCAGCGCCGGCGAGGACGAAAAAGAACTGGCGCGCCCGGGCGTGGCGGTGGCGGGCCTCGGCGGTCCCTGGCGGCATGCGCTCCTGGATGACGCTCAGGCCCTCGGCCCGGACCAGGTGCCAGCCGTCGCACTGCTCGCCCCAGACATAATGGGGCGCGTTCGCTTTGCTGCGCATGGCGGTTTTCCCCTTTCGGACGGGAGGATCCGGCCTGAGTGTAGGGGCGGCGCGGCGGCCCGTCAAGGCGCAAGCGGCGGGGGACGCGGCAGACAATCACCCTGGCGGGGGATGGCCGCAGCTTGCCGAACGGGACTATGTGTCTTTTTGACACCACGAGGAAATATGGTACAATATTTGCCGGTGAGACAAAGACCTCACCGCCTTATCCGCGCCTTCTTGGCATCCAACCAACCGTCTCAACGGCAACTGGTGAAGATGTTCGGCTGGGGAGCAACGACCGCCACGCGGGGTTGCAGGTTGGCCTTCCGAGCAGGCTTGCGCAGAGGATGTATGGACAGCAACGGAAACTTAGCACGCCGCGATATGTCGTGTTGCGTTGCACTGAACCACCGCCCGGTGTTGTTTGGTGGGTGCTGCCCTGCGCTGTTACGCTGGTAACAGCGGCTTCCGTTGACCCCCGCCTGCACCGCCGAGTGCAGGTTTTTTCTTTCCCAGTGCAATGAATCGACTGTCGCCCCTTGGCGCGGTTGATTGATTTTTTGCCCTGGGAGGCTCCGACCATCAGCAACAACACTACTCGCACGATCGACGCTTATCAGCCGACTATTTGTGATGCTCTTCCGGCGGCGGAGGAGTTCGTTGCAACGCCGTGCGGCCCACGGTTAGGAGGACACGTCCAGTTGAATGAGCAGACCTACGCTGGCTACTTGAAAGATCGTTATGGCTTCGAGGGAGCCGGGGTGTTGACCGATTTTCTCAGCCGCCGCGACGAGCGGCTGCTGCTTGGCGATACGGTTGATCTGGGCGCGCTGGTCGAGCGCTATGGCGCGCCGCTTGAGGTTGCTTACTGCCCGCTGATCACGCAGCAGGTCCACAATATGGTCGGCTATGCCGCCGAGGCTCGCGCCCGGGCCGGCTACGCTGGCGAATTCCTCTACGCCTACGCCACCAAGGCGAACTTCTCGGAAGAAGTGGTCCGCACCGCCCTTGGCGCCGGCGCCCACTACGAGACCTCCGCCGCCGCCGACGTGGTGATCGCCCACCACCTGTGGCGCCAGGGCGTCCTGGCCTCCGACCGCTACATTTTCTGCAACGGCTCCAAGGAAGATGATTATATCGACGGCATCCTGGCGCTGCGCCACGCCGGCTACAGCATGGTGGTGCCGGTGGTCGACGACCTCGACGAGCTGGCGACGCTGCTGGAGCGCGCCCGGCTGCCGCTGCTGCTCGGCGTCCGCGAGCGCCACGCCGCCGCTGTCGTCGATCCGGCCCATCCCGGCGGCGAGCGCTTCGGCCTGACCCACGAGGAGATCGACGAGGCGGTCGAGATGATCGCCGGCACCCGCCACCAGCTCATCGTGTACCACGCGATGGTCGGCTCGCAGATCGAGGACGCCGCTGCCTGGGAGGCCCGCCTGGCCCGCTCGGTCGAGGCCTATGCCCGCGTCGCCCGCCGCGTCCCGAGCCTGCGCATGTTCAATTTCGGCGGCGGCATGCCAACCTCCGG
>DASWWB010000984.1:0-5359 GCA_036406115.1 Herpetosiphonaceae bacterium | reverse complement strand
TGAAATCCATCGCCGGCGCGGGCAGGATCGAGCGGTCGCGCTGGCGCGGCGTGCATTGGGCGTAGCCGCTGCGCTGCATGAAGTTCAGCAGCCGGCAGACATAGAGCGAGGTCAGCTCGGCCTTGAGCGTCCAGGAGGCGTTGGTGTAGCCGACGGCCGAGGCCAGATTCGGCACGTCGCTGTACATCATGCCCTTGTAGGTCATGGTCTGGGCCAGCTCGACCGGCGCGCCGTCGACGAACAGCCGCACGCCATGCATCAATTTCATCACCAGCCCGGTGGCGGTGACGATCACATCCGCTTCCAGCTCCTTGCCGGAGCGCAGCCTGACGCCAGATGGCGTGAACGACTCGATCTGATCAGTGACGACCGAGGCCTTGCCGCCGGCCAAGGACTTGAACAGATCGCCGTCGGGCGCCAGGCACAGCCGCTCATCCCAAGGGTTGTAGCGCGGCGTGAAATGGGTGGCGACATCGAAGCCCGGCCCCAGCTGCTCGCCAGCGCGTCGGACAAGCGCGCGCTTGGCCAGCTTCGGCAGCCGGCGGAGAAACTGGAACAGCAGCACGCCCAGGATGATGTTTTTCCAGCGCACGGCGCCGTGGGCCAGCAGGGGCGGCAGCCGCCGCCGCGCCCAGTTGGCCAGGGCGTCCTCGGCCGGCTGGGAGACAACGTAGGTCGGCGAGCGCTGGAGCATGGTGACGTGGGCCGCCCGCTCCGCCAGCGCCGGCACCAGTGTGACGGCGGTCGCGCCGCTGCCGATCACCACCACCCGCTTGCCGGCGTAGTCGAGGTCGGCCGGCCAGTGCTGGGGATGGATGACCCGGCCGGCGAAGGATTCGAAGCCCGGCCACTCCGGCGTGTAGCCCCGGTCGTAGTCGTAGTAGCCGGTGCACATGTAGAGGAAAGCGCAGGTCAGGCTGGCGGGCTCGCGCTCCGGGCCGCGCTCGATCTCCACAGTCCAGCGCGCCGCCGCCGACGACCATTCGGCCCGCCGCACGCGCTGGTTGAAGCGGATCTTGCGGTCGATCCCGTAGGCTGCGGCGGTCTCGCGGATGTAGGCCAGGATCGACGGCCCGTCGGCGATCGCTTTCGGATCCGACCAGGGGCGGAACGAATAGCCAAGCGTGTGCATATCGGAGTCCGAGCGGACGCCCGGATAGCGGAACAGATCCCAGGTGCCGCCGATCGCGTCGCGGCCCTCGACGATGGCGTAGCTGCGCGACGGGCAGCGGGTTTGCAGATAATAGGCGGCGCCGATGCCGGACAGGCCGGCGCCGACGATCAACACATCGACATGTTCGAGACTCACTGCTGGTCCTCCCTGAGGCTGCGCGGGCGCCGCCGCGCCCGCTGTGCGGCGCGCAGCACAGTATCCCACACCTGGCGCCGCCTGTCAGCTTGGCGCGCCCGCGCCGGATCACAGGCCATGGCTGCGGCGCAGGGCGGTCCTCGCTTTGGCCGGCAGCGGGTGGCGGGCCTGCGGATTGACCCAGGCGAGCGCTGAGCCGTCCGCCGCCCGCACCACCAGCTCGCTGAGCCGCTGGAAGCGCTGGAAAAAATCGGCCCGGTCGCGGAGGTGGTGGCGCTGGAACAAGGCCGCGTCGTTGCGCTCGGCGCGCTGCTGGACCTGGAGCAGCGCGGCGCGCAGGGCGTCGGCTGGCGGCCCTGGCGCCGGCGCGCCGATGATCAGCACGTTGCTGCGCTGGGGCAGCAGCTGGCCCAGTTTCCCGCACACCGCGTCGGCCGCCCGCTCCGCGAGCCGCTGGCCGGCAGCCTGCGCGTCATCGCCCGGCGGCTCGGGCCGGATCCTCGTGACCTCGGCCAGGAATGTCAGGCTGGTGGTGAAGGTGACGGCGAAATCCGGGCTGCGGCTCTGCCCCGGCTCCTTGGGCTCGTAGACCAGGCTCAGGGCGCGCTCCCCGAGCAGAAGGTAGGCGGTCTCCAGCTCAAGCAGCAGATCGAGGCCGCGCTCGGCGTCGGAGCCGGTGCGGATTTTCTTGCGGATCTTATCGCGGAAGGTGGCGGCGAAGGCCGCGAACCGGCGGGATTCGGCCAGCCAGCCGGCCAGCGGCTCGGCGAGGGGATGGGGCCGGCCGTCGAACAGGTACTCGATGAGGGAATCTGGCAGCATCGCGGCGCTCGCGCTAGACAATCACGGCCAAGTCTAGCAGCCGCGGGCCGCCGCCGGCTCGGTCGTTCGCTGGGTCGCGCCGGGGAAAGGATCGGCGCCGCCGGCCCGGCAGCCGCGCCGCGGGACTGAGCAGCAGCCCCGCGCCAACGCTGAAAGGAAGGTTTGGCAATGCATCGATTGACAGGCTGGTTCGCATCCCGCGCGCTGCTGGCGCTGACCCTGCTGGGCGCGCTGATCATCGCCCTGCCCGACGCGGCGGCGGCCCAGGCGCCCGCCCCGTCCATCCGGGCCAGGCTGCTGGCGCCGGAGCCGCCTACAAACATCCAGCGCATCCGGGTGACCGGCAGTGGATTCACGCCCGGCGGCGGGGTGGAGATCGAGGTCTTTTCGGCAGCCGGCGTGCTGTGGCGCGGCGGCACGACCGCCGATCCGGCGACGATCTGGAGCTGCAACGAGTGGTTCTGCGGGGAGTGGCCCAATCCGAGCAGCGGCCAGATGCGCCTGACGCTGCCGATCAATCCCTGCGACTACGAGACGGCCCTGACGATCGGGGCCCGCGACTCCGCCACCGGCCGCCTATCGAACAAGGCGGTCATCGCCGCCTGCCCCTGGTAGCGCCGCTCACGAGCAAAGATCGGCGGTCCATCCCAGCGTAAGGTCCCGAACGCAGCGAAAGCGGCTGCCGCTCCAGATGATGCGCCAGCCGCCGCCTTCGCGCTCCAGGTCAATCCGCCGCTCCCTGGCCGCGACGGAATCATCGCCCAGCCCCTCGGCCAGCACCACGATCGTCGCCTGGCCCGGCGTCGGATACCAGGCGCGCACTTGGTCGGGGTCGAGGTTATCCGGATTGGGGTAGCCAGCGCTGCGCAACCCGACCGCAATCGGATCCCGGGTCCACAGCTCGCCGGCCTGCTCCGCCCGCGCGTAGCTTGCCAGGAATTCCGTCCGATCCGGATCCGGCGCGGCGGTCTCAGCGCGATACGCCGAGCGCGCAGGCGGCGTCCGCTCGCTCGCGCGGCCCGCCGCGTAGCCGCCGAGGCCGCCGAGCGCGAACACCGCCAGCACCGCCATCCATCCCCGAAGCCGTAATTTCATCGCATCCTCCCTCGCCTGGATTCCCCTTGCCGCCAGGGCGATCTCTTTCTCTGGCGAAGTCTATCCTATCACGCGCCGGGAAGCGGAGCCAGGCGCCCGGATGCGCTCGAAGCAACCCGCCGAGCCCGCAGATCAGCGGGCGGGATCGGAGGCATAGGCGACCTCGGCCGACAGCTCAAGCGCCCGCACGAACGCCTCAGGCTGATCTTCCTGAACATAGGTCGCGGCGCCTTCGATGAGCTGAAACGTGGCGTTCGGAAAAACCGCGCTCAGCCGCCGGCCGAGATCGACGGGAAACAGGATCCGGTCATCGGCCCCCCAGATGATCGAAACCGGCCGATCGAAACCTGCCAGGCTCGCGGCCGCAGCCTGGGTGTGGCTGCTCGACCAGCCGGCGGCGAAGCGCTTGAAGTCGGCGCGGATCCGCCGATCGCTGACGAAACTGCTGACATACAGCTCGGCGATCTCGTCGCGCGTCAGCGCGTGGGAAAGCAGGCCCATGGCCATCCGCGTTGTGAGGAACGGCCGGTAGCGGAACAGCTGGGCCATCAGGAAGGCGTAGCCGGGAAGCTTGAGGCCGGTTTGCAGCGATGCGAAATGCTTGGGCGGGAAAACGTCGAGGCAATCGACATTGCAGAGGACCAGCTTGGCGATGCGCTGCGGCTGGGCCGCCGCGAAAACTTGGGCGTAGGCGCCGCCGGTGTCGTTGCCGACCAAAATGATGTCCTCGGCGCCGAGCGCATCGAGAAACTGGCCCAGCATGGCGGCGACGCCGGGCGGGCTCAGATCCGCCCCGGCCCCGAGCGGCAGCGCGTGGCCGCCGAAGGGCATGTCCGGCGCGATGCAGCGAAAGGACGGGGGAATCAGCCGGAGCACCTTGCGCCAGGTGCGGTGGTTGGCGAGCGCCCCGTGCAGAAAGACGATCGGCTGGCCCGATCCTTGGTCGGCGTAGCGGATGGTTCCGGCGTCGATGCGAACCTCGTCCATAGTTGCCTCCTTGGCTGCGCCTGGTCGCGTCCTGCGGATCGCGCAAGCCGGCGCGGTTGTTTTCAATTGACATACTGATAGTATCTTAAATACTATCAGTATGTCAATTCAATCAAAACCGGCGCCGCGCGATTTGACAAGCAGCGGCCCGCCGCCCATACTTGGCCCATGAACACCCAATCACGCCGGCAAGCCTACGCCGAAGCCACGCGCCAGGCCCTGCTAGGGGCGGCGCGGCAGCTGTTCGCGGAGCGCGGCTACGCCCAAACCTCGATCGACGACATCGCCCGCAGCGAGCAGCTGACCAAAGGCGCGTTTTACCACCACTTCAAGCACAAGCAGGATATTTTCGAGCAGGTCGTGGATGATCTGCTCGCAAGCGCGGCCGCGCTGGTCGCCCAGGCGGCAGGGGCAGCCGCCGAGCCATGGGAGCGGGCGCTCGCCGCGCTGGACGCCTTTCTCGACGGCTGCCTCGACCCGGTCTACCAGCGGATTGTGATCCAGGAGGCGCCGGCCGTCCTCGGCTGGAGCGCGTGGCGGGAGCGGGAGCGGCGAAGCGGGCTGGCGCTAGCCGCCGCGTTGCTCGGGGAGCTGATGGAGCTGGGGCTGATCGAGCGCCAGCCGCTTGAGCTGGCCGCCCAACTGCTGCTGGGGGCTATTATGGAGGCGGCGCTGGCAATCGCGCACGCGCCCAACCCCGCCGGAACCCGCGCTGAGGCCCGGGGGCTGCTGGAGCGCATGATCCGCGCGCTATGATTCTCAGCCAGCCAGCAGCCGCCGGGCGCGGAACAGATCGATCGCATAGCGCGTGGCGCCGGTCGCCGCCAGCTCGGCCAGGATGGCGCCCATCAGGATGGCGAATTTAAAGCCATGGCCCGAGCAGGGCGAGGCGATGATCACGCCCGGGGCCTGCGGCAGCTCGTCGAGGACGAAATCGCCGTCGGGCGTCGCGGTGTAGCGGCAGGAGACGGAGGAAAGGATGGCGCCGTCGAGGCCTGGCAGGCGTTCGGCGACATAGGCCTGGAGCGCCGCCAGCCGCTCAGCCGCCGGCGGCGGGGTGGGCGCTGCGGGATCGATCGCCGGCCCGCCGCCGTGGAAGGCCAGCTTCACCCCTGGCTCGCCGAAGACCGGCAGGCCGTAAACCCA
>DASWWB010000983.1:0-2730 GCA_036406115.1 Herpetosiphonaceae bacterium | reverse complement strand
GTCTACTACGCCCTCGGCTACGGCGGCCAGATGCTCTACATCGATCCCGGCGCCGAGATGGTGGTCGCCAAGTTCAGCTCGTTCCCGTCGCCGGCGCCGGCCGGAGCCGAATTCTACGAGGCCTTCGGCGCCTTGCGGGCGCTGGGCGGCGAGCTGGCCGGCGCCTGAGCCCGCGATTGAATCGATCGCAGCTGTTTTTGATTATCGCAAAGGAGGATTCAAGGTGACTGACACATCGATCTTCGCGTCCGCCCCGGAGACCCTGCGCCCGGCGATCGAGCGCGCGGTGCTGGCGGCGTTTGGCGCGGCGCCCGAGGCCGTCGAGCCGCTGTACGGCGGCCAATCCGGTGCGCTCACCCTCAAGCTGACGGTCGGCGGGCGCGCCTACGTGCTGCGCGCCGTCCAGGACCGGACCCAGCTCAGCGACCCGCAGCGCCAGTTCGCCGCGCTGGAGATCGCGTCGGCGCTCGGCGCCGCCCCGCCGGTCCGCTGGTCCGACACCGAAACCGGCATCTGCATCATGGATTTCATCGCCGCGCAGCCGCTGATCCCGGCGCTCCACGCCGGCCAGGCGAGCGCGGCCCAGCTCGGCGAGTTGCTGCGGACGGTCCACGGCGGGCCGGAGTTCGTGGCGTTCCTGGATGCGTTCGGCTTCATCGACGGCGGGCTGGCGACGCTCTCGGGCATGACGCTGCCCGGGCCGCTCAGCGCCTATCTCGAGCGCTTCGGGCCGGTGCGGGCGGCGCTCCAGCCGCACATGACGATGGCGCCCTGCCACCACGACCCCAACCCGGGCAATCTGCTGTTCGACGGCGAGCGCGTCTGGCTGATCGACTGGGAGACCGCCTGCATGGACGATCCCTATTTCGACGTGGCGGCGGTGATTATCTGGGTGGCGGGCACGCCGGCGCTGGAGGAGGAGCTGCTGCGCGGCTATTTCCAGGGCGCGCCGACGGCCTGGCAGCTGGCCAAGCTGGAGCTGATGAAACAGGTGGTCTTCTGCTTCTACGGCATTGTGTTCTGCCTGATCAGCTTGCGCGGCGGCCAGGCGGCGCTCGACGCCGGCGCCGCCAAAGTTCCGGCGCGCTTCGGCGAGGCGCTGCTGATGGTCGGGGCCGGCGAGCTGGTGCTGGGCGTCCCCGCCGACGGCGTCAGCTTCGGCCTGAGCATGGTCCGCGAGGCGCTGCTGATGCAGGAGCGCCCGGAGTTCGCCGCCGCCCTGGCGCTGCTGGGCGCCGAAGCCCCGGCGGCATAGTCCGTCCCGGCCGATCGCCGGGGATCGCCAGCCCTGTCCGCGCTCGCGGGCGGGGCTGGCGCGCGAACGGGCGACAGCCCCGCTACAGCGCTGCAACAGTTTTGACTGACTTTAACCAGGGGCGCTTGCTAGACTGTGTCCGTCAGATATCGCTGCGATGTCTGGCAGCTGATGAGAAGTCTTTGCTGCGAAAGGATCGTCAACCAATGCGCACTCTGCGACGTCCGCTGGCCTGTTTCATCCTGGCCTCCTTTATCCTCAGCCTGCTGGTGTTCCCGACCCGGACCCAGGCCCAGCAGGCCGTCCCCACGATCAACATCCATTTCCTGACCAACCCGATGGGCGACGCGACCACCGCCAATCTGAGCGAGGGCGAGGACCGCCACGTCAATTTCACGCTGTCGACAGTGCTGGCGTTCCCGCTCAACGTCACCTACACCACGGTCGCCGAGAGCGCGACGGGCGGCAGCGACTTCGTTGTCCTGACCGGCACGCTGACCATCCCCGCCTTCGCCTCGGAGAGCGGCTACCTGCTCATCGACACCATCAACGAAAGCGCGCTTGAGGGCGCCGAGTCCTTCCGCTTCCGCATCGTCTCGACCTCGTTCGCGACCATCCGCGGCGTGGACTCGATTCGGGTCAACATCGAGGCCAACGACGAGATCACCTTCCGCAACCAGCCCGGCCTGCCCTCGAACTATCCGACGACCGACGAGAGCGTCGGCACCGTCCGGGTGTGGGTCTACAAGATCGGCTACGAGTATCCCCCGGCCACCGTGCGCTACGCCGTGACCGGCGGCACCGCCACCGCCGGCGCCGACTTCGCGCCGATCACCGGCACCCTGAGCTTCGATAACGGGTGGTACTGGCGGGCGATCGATATCCCGATCTACGAGGACGGGCTGAAGGAGGGCAATGAGACCCTGGTCGTCACCCTGAGCAACCCGACCAACGCCGAGCTGGGCGCCGAGCGCTCCTACGTGGTGACGATCCTGGCCAACGACGAGCTGAGCTTCAGCACGCTTCAGGCGACGGTCAACGAGTCGGCGGGCACGGTGCAGGTGCCGGTGGTCTTGAACGCGCCCTCGGCCCAGGAAGTGCGGGTCAGCTACGCGACCAGCCCCGGCACGGCCCAGAGCGGCTCGGACTACACCCACGCCGCCGGCCAGCTGATCTTCGCTCCCGGCGACACCGTCGAGTACGTCACCGTCCCGCTGACGGTCAACGGCAGCGGCGAGATCAACGAGTACTTCTTCATCAGCCTGTCGGCGCCGATCAACGCCCAGCTGAGCAAAACCGCCAGCGAAACCACGATCACGATCATCGACGACGGCTGCCCGCCCACGATCTGCTAGCGGGCGCCCGGCTGGGGAGAGAACAGCCGATCAGCAAGAAGCCCCGCCAGCGCATCGCGCGGCGGGGCTTCGGCGTGGGCGGCGGCCGGGCTAGGCGGCGCCGAAGCCCAGCTCGGCCAG
>DASWWB010000982.1:0-1662 GCA_036406115.1 Herpetosiphonaceae bacterium | reverse complement strand
GGCGGCGCCGGCGCTCGGCGGGCGCGCGGCCCAGGATCCGGCGGCGGCGAGGACGGTCATCAGCGCCAGCAGCGAACGGCGGATTCCAATCAGCGAGCGTCTCATGTATCCTCCTCAAGCTAGCAGGCCGCGCGGCCTCGCTGAATCAGATGCGCCGGGGCCGGATTCGGTTCATCCGCCAGCCGCCGCCTGTCCGGGAGGGAAGGCGCATCAGTGTTACAATGGAGCGTGACGCTGATCCTGCCGGGGGTTTGCCATGCCTGCCGATCTCTCCGCCCAGATCGCTGTTTTATCCGCCATTCCCGCCCTTGCGAGCCTACCCCATGCCGAGCTGCGCCTGATCGCCGAGGCTGCGGTGTTCCGCGTGTTCGCGCCGGGCGCCACCCTGGTCTCAGCCGGCAGCAGCGGCAATTTCTGCTATCTGGTGCTGACCGGCGCCCTCAGCTCGCTGACCATGGACAAAGACCAGCGCGAGATCGTGCTGGACGTGCTGGGTCCCGGCGACACCTTCGGCGGCGGGCTGCTGTTCGGCTCGCGCCAGCGCCTGACCACCATCCGCACCGACGAACAGACCTGGCTGCTCCAGCTGGGGATTGACACGCTGCGCGACAAACTGACGCTGATGCCGGGCTTCGCCGAGATCTTGGAGCGCCACTTCCGCCAGCGCCGGGTGATGAGCACGCTCAGCCGTGTGCCGCTGTTCAGCCAGCTCTGCCTCGACGACCGCCAGACGCTGATCGACCATCTCAGCCGGCGCACCTTCGACCGCGCCACGACGATCTTCGAGCAGGGTACGCCGGGCAAGGCGCTGTTTTTGATCGAACAGGGGCAGATCACCGTCGAGCAGGACAACAAAGTCATCGCCACGCTGGCGGAGGGCGACTTTTTCGGCGAGATGGCGCTGCTGTCGGGCGCCACCCACAACGCCACGGTCCGCACGCTGACGCCGGTGCGCTGCCTTGAGCTGCCCGGCGAGGTGTTCCGGTGGCTGATCGAGGAGCATCCCACGCTGGCCCAGGCCCTGCGCGCCGTGATCGACACCCGGCTCAACAACGCCGCGATGATGCGCGCCGACGCCGAGCAGCGCGAGCGGCTGAGCGTCGGCGTCGCCTCGGGCATGCTGCGCGGCACCCACATTCTGGCCCGCACGCCGGACCTCTGCCCGCCCGGCTGCCGGATCTGCGAGGAGGCTTGCGCGAGTCGCTTCGGCGCCAGCAGGCTGCGGCTCGACGGCGTGCAGCTCGGCGAGCTGGACGTGACGGTCTCCTGCCGCCAGTGCCGGGTCGGCGCCGAGTGCGTCGAGGCCTGCCCTGAAAATGCGATCCAGTGGGATGAGTACGGGGCGCTGCGGATCACGCCGGCCTGCACCGGCTGCGGCGACTGCGCGCCGGCTTGCCCCTACGACGCGGTGGGGATGATCCCGCTCCAGGCCGCGCCGCCGCGCAATCTGCTGCTGGAGCTGGTGCGGCGGCTGCGCAAGGAGCCCGAGGCTCCCGCGCAGCTCATCGCCAACAAATGCGATCTTTGCTCGGGCCACAGCGATCGCGCCTGCCTCAGCCAGTGCCCGACCGGGGCGCTGCGGCTGATCCCGATCGAAGAAGTCTTCCCGCTCTAGGCCTTGATGGCTTCGATCAACATGCAGTGGGGCACATCGATGTAGGC
>DASWWB010000981.1:0-2807 GCA_036406115.1 Herpetosiphonaceae bacterium | reverse complement strand
CATTCGCTGCTGTTCTCGGGCTCGTATCTGAGCAACAACGCCTCCGCCGGCCTGCGCAACTCGCGGGTGCCGCTGCTGGGCGCCGCCGGCGTGCTGGGCCTGCTGCTGCTGATCGGCCTGCGCCTGCGCTACCGCGAGCGGATCGATCCGCTCTGGACCCGAGCCTGGCCGCGCTCCTGGCGGCTGGCGCTGCTCGGCGTCCTGCTGGCGGCGATGGGCTACGCCTATTTCATCAGGCCCGGGCTGCTGGCCGGCGAAGGATTTGTCCATCCCGTCTGGAACACGCGGATTTTCACCTATCGCGGCCTCAATTTCCAGATGCTCGTGGCCTACCTGACGCCGCTGGCGGCGCTGCTGGCCTTCGCCGGCCTGGCGCGCTGGCTGCTGGCCGACATCCGCTGGCACCAACTGCCGTTCCTGGCCGCCTTCGTCGGCTACGCCTGGCTATTCACCTTCAACTCCTATATCGTCGGCGACCAGCCGTTCTGGGTGCGGCGCTTCCTGCCGCTGGCGATCCCCGGCGCCTTCCTGCTGGCGGGATTCGCCCTGGAGGCGCTGTGGCGCCATGGCCGGCTGCGCTGGGCGGCGCCGGTCCTGCTGGCGGGAACGGCGGCCTGGCTCAGCTGGAACGCCGCGCCCGTCGCCACGTTCCAAACCGGCGCCGGCCTGGGCGAGCAGACCCAGCGCTTCGCCGCCCAGTTCCCGCCGAACGCCGTCGTGCTGTTCGAGAATTGGGATGCCGGCTTCGCGCTCTCGGCGCCGCTGGAGATCGCCTACGGCCGCGAGGCCTATCAGCTGGAGGGCGCGCCGCTCGTCGGCCCGGCGGGCGACGCCTGGCTGGCGCAGCTGCGGGCCTGGGCGGACGCTGGCCGGCCGCTGTTCTATGTCGCCGCCAGCGACGATCTGACGATCCCGGCGACGGGCTGGAGCTGGCGGCGGCTCGGCGCCACCGAGCTGAGCTACGAGGTGATCGAGACCACCCACGGCGAGCTACCGCGCGAGCGCCTGCGCGCGATCCAGCTGCTGACCACCTATCGCCTGGAGCCGGCGGCGGCCGCCGCCCCCTGCCAGCTCCGCGCTGAGATCGGCGGCGAGGACTACGGGCTGCTCGGCGACGGCTGGTACGCGGCCGAGCCGTTCGGCCCCGACGCCGCCGGCCGCTGGGGCGAGCCCGCCGCCAGCATCGTCGTGCCGCGCCTAGCGGGCGCCGGCCCCGTCACCGCCGCGCTGACGCTGGGCGAGCTGCGCCCGGCCCCGCCGCTGAACGAGACCATCGCCTTCAGCGCCGGCGGCAAGCTGATCAGCGAGCAGCCGCTGCTGGCGGGCTGGCACGTCTACAATCTCACGATCCCGGCCGAGGCGCTCACGTCCGCCGCCACGCTGCTGGAGTGGAGCGTCCCCGGCTGGTCGCCGCTTGAGTTCGGCAGCAGCGACACCCGCCGGCTCGGCCTGGCGCTGGACGGCTACGGCCTCGCCCGACCCGGCTGCCAGCCCTGAGCGCCGGCAACGCGACGAGCCCGCCGATTGGCGGGCTCGCGGCTTTTTAGGATGGGCGCGGCGGCTAGAGCAGCCGCTCGCGGACCTGGCGGGCGAAGGATTGATAGTCGAACTGGCGGCTGCGGGCCAGCGCGCCCTCGTGCAGCCGCCCCCAGAGCGCGGGATCGTCGATCAGGCGCTGGGTGTGGGCGCGCAGCTCGCCGACCGAGTGCCAGTGCAGGCCGCTGCGGTCGTGCTCGACCGTCTCCAGCTGGCCGGCTTTGGCGATCACCACCGGCACGCAGCCGGCCGCCATCGCCTCGACCGTCGTGATGCCGAAGTGCTCGAAGCTGTCGGGATCGGCGTTCTCGTCGTTGCCATGGCCGGTAGCGTGCCAGAACAGCTTGGCCTCGCTGTAGATCTGCTGCATGGTGGCGAAGGGCGCATTGACGTGCAGCGTGATCGGGTAGCCCTCGGCGGCGGCCCGCACCTGGGCCAGATAGTCGCGGTGCTCGGGCATGGCCTCGTCGCAGCCGCCGATCAGGTGGTACTCCCAGCCGCGCAGGCCGGCGTCGCACAGCTCGCGGAAGGCCTGGATCATCACCAGGTGCTTTTTGTTGTGGCTGCCGGCGAAAAAGCGGCCGACGCTCGCGATCAGCGGGCGCTTGGCGCCGGGATGGAACTGGTCAGTCGCCACCGGCGGATAGATGACCGAGCTGGCGACATGCCAGCGCCGCTCGATCCACTCCTGCGTGAAGCGCGAGATCGCCAGCACATCGTCATAGGCCTGGGCGATGGCCTGGAGCCGGTGGGCGGAGACGCCGGCGTAGGCCCGCTGGTCCGGCACGCCGGTTCGCAGCCGCTCGGCGAGCCGGGCCGACCAGCCGCCGCGCAGCAGCCGCACCGCGCCGACGCCGACGCCAAGGTCGCGGCTGTCCTCGTTCAGGCCGAGCTGGCGCGGATTGAAGGTGGTGGCGTCCAGGCGAATCCGCAGGCGCTGGGCGGCGGCCAGGCGCGGCGGCAGCGGGATGCGCCAGTCGAGCCACTCGCCGGTGCGGGGCAGGGCTCGCTCGCCCAACAGCTCGCCGTTGGCGCTGAGCCGGATGGTCGCGGGCTCGACGCCGGGCGGCGAGCCGCTATGGAGCTGGACTTGCAGCTCGCTCGGCGGCTTGCTTGAGCCTTGGGTCAGCTCCAGCTCGGCGCGGCGGCCGGTCCAGGCGAAGGGGCGGCCGTCGCCGGCCTCGGGGTGGTGGAAGCCGCTGATCAACCGCAGCCGGTCCGGGGCCAGCCAGCGCCGCAGCAGCGAGCCGCGCCCGCCCGCCTCGGCGGGC
>DASWWB010000980.1:0-8203 GCA_036406115.1 Herpetosiphonaceae bacterium | reverse complement strand
TCCGCCGCCGCCCGCAGCCCGTCCACCAGCGTCTGCCAGCCGCCGTCAAGATACCAGACGCCGCTGCTCAGCGCCAGCTTGAGCTGGTCGAGGGCCGAGCCCATGCTTTGGGCGTCCGGCGCGTCGCCGTAGGTCGCGACCCGGATCAGCGCCAGCACGGCCTCGCGCACCACCGGATGCTTCACGTTGCTGTCCAGCCACGCGCTGACGGCGACGCCCTGGAGCGGCCCGCTGTCCAGCCGGCCGATGCCGGTGAGCAGCTTGGCGAAGGCCAGCTTGCCGCGCCAGTCGAGCAGCGTGGTTCGGAGCAGCGAGCCGGCGCCCTCCGGCAGCAGATGGGCCTTGCCGCCGCGCAGCGCCCTGGCGATCTGATTGGCGACAATCTTGCCGCCAAACTCCACGCCCAGCTCGCGCAGCAGCGTCTCGGCCTCGCCGCCCCGGTAGAGCGCGTGCGGCCCCAGGTTGAAGGTGTAGCCGCCGGCGGCGCGCGAGTAGGCCCGCCCGCCGACGTGGCTGGCTTGCTCCAGCACCGCCACCGAGCGGCCCGCCCGCGCCAGCACTGTCGCCGCCGCCAACCCCGCCAGCCCGCCGCCGATGATCCCTGCGTCAAACTGCCGATCCAAAGCGTCCATCGCGCCCTCCTTGCAATCAAGCTTCATTCGCGGTTCGGACAGGAGACGATTGGGTTTGGGGGTTTGTGACACTTTTGGGGGTCAGGGATCAGGGGATCAGGGGTCAGGGATCAGGGGTCAGGGGTCAGGGGTCAGGGGTCAGGGGTCAGGGGTCAGGGCCGGCTGCGCGGATTCCCAGGCGGCGCCCGCGATCCTGAAGTGCGGCCTGATCCCTGACCCCCGATCCCTAGCTCCCTGTTGGGCTGCGCGGATTCCCAGGCGGCGCCCGCGATCCTGAAGTGCGGCCTGATCCCTGACCCCCGATCCCCTAGCCCATTGTCCGGCCTGTTTCCCCGCCGCTGTCTCTTCCCTCGCCGCCCCGGTCGCGCTAGAATAGCGGCTGCGGCATCAGCGGACGCCGCAGCATGAGGAGGCATTGCCCATGTCCGAGCCATCAGCCGCCGGCGAGATCATCGTCGTCAGGCCCGCCAGCGAAACCATGACCCGCCAGTCGCTGCCCTATTTCGTCGGCATCTCCGGCGCCACTGCCGGCGCCACCGCGCTCTCGATGAACTTGGTGGTGATTCCGCCGGGCGGCGCCGCCACCCCGCACCTCCACCGCGGCTACGAGACCGCCATCTATCTGCTCAAAGGCCGGGTCGAGACCCGCTACGGCCCCGGCCTGCGCCAGTCGATGATCAACGAGGCCGGCGATTTCATCTTCATCCCCGCCGACGTGCCGCACCAGCCAGTCAATCTGAGCGCGACCGAAGCCGCCCAGGCCCTGGTCTGCCGCAACGATCCCAACGAGCAGGAGAGCGTCGAGCTGTACGATCCCGCCAGCGATCCGGAGTGATGCGATGGCGAGCGATCTGATCCGGCGGGTGCTGGTCATCCTGCCCGCCTTCCCCAACATGGCCGAGATCCAGGCGGTGCGCCGGCGCTACGATCCCAACCTGGAGCTGATCGGCCCGCACATCACGCTGGTCTTTCCGTTCGAGAGCCCGATGGGGAGCAGCGAGCTGCGCATCCACATCGAAGGGGCGACCGCCGGCCTGGCGCCGTTCCCGGTCCGGCTCGGCGGCATCACGGCCCAGGAGGGCGAGTATCTGTTCCTCAACGTCAAGCGCGGCAACGATGCCATTGTCGATTTGCACGACCGGCTCTACGGCGGCCCGCTGGCGCCGCACCTGGACCGGGCCTACACCTTCACCCCGCACGTCACGATCGGCCGCCTGCCGGACCGCCCGGCGCTCGACGCCGCCCTGGCGGACACGGCGCAGACTGACCTGGCCTGCGAGGTGCTGGCCGATACGGTGAGCGTCTACAGTTTCTGGCCGCACGGCCCGCGCGGCATCGAGTTCGTGGTGCCGCTGGGCGGGCGCTGAGCGGCGCCGCCGCTTGGAGATTGTCTTTTGGGCGGCCCCGGCGCCGCCGCTATGATAGGGAGATGCGACCATGATCGATGTTCAGCATATGGCGATGGGCGAGCTGGAGGCGGGCCTCGATGTGATCCGCGAGGCGCCCAAGGACGAGGGCGAGCTGGCGCTGATCGTGCGGCGCCCGGCTCAGGGCGAGCGCGAGGTTCTGGAAATCGGCCGCCTCGACACCGGCGAGGGGCTGGTCGGCGACAACTGGAAGGCCCGCGGCAGCAAGAGCACCGACGACGGGTCGGCCCACCCCGAGATGCAGCTCAACATTATGAGCGCCCGCGCCATCGCCCTGATCGCCCAGGAGCGCGAGCGATGGCAGCTCGCCGGCGACCAGCTGTTCCTCGACCTCGATCTGAGCGACGAGAACCTGCCGCCCGGCACCCGCCTGGCGCTCGGCACGGCCGTGATCGAGGTGACCGCCATCCCCCACAACGGCTGCAAGAAATTCGTCGAGCGCTTCGGCAAGGACGCGGTGGTGTTCGTCAACTCGCCGGTCGGCAAGCAGCTCCACCTGCGCGGCATCAACGCCAAGGTCGTCCAGGCCGGCGAGATCCGCGTCGGCGACCGGGCGCGCAAGCTCTAGCGGCAAAGGATGGGCGCTATGCTGACTGACGCCCGGCGGCTTGACCGGCTGGAGCCCCCGCGCGGGCTCCCGGCCGGCCCCGTGCGGATGGTGCTCGACACCGACGCCGCCAACGAGATCGACGACCAGTTCGCCATCGCCTACGCGCTGCTGGCCCCCGAGCGCCTGCGCTGCGAGGCGGTCTACGCCGCGCCCTACGCCGGCAGGGGCGCCGACACGCCGGCCCAGGGCATGCGCAACAGCTACGAGGAGATCGAGCGGGTGCTGGACCGGCTCGGCCGCCCCGCCGCCGGATTCGCCTTCGCCGGCGCCGAGGCCTGGCTCACCGACAGCGGCGCGCCCCGCCCCAGCCCCGCCGCCGACGATCTGATCCGCCGCGCGCTCGCCGGCGGCGACGAGCCGCTCTACGTGGTGGCGATCGGCGCTATCACCAACGTGGCCTCGGCGCTGCTGCTGGCCCCCGAGATCGCCGAACGGATCGTCGTGGTCTGGCTGGGCGGCAATCCGCAGGGCTGGCACCCCGGCGCCGAATACAATGTCCGCCAGGATATGCGGGCGGCGCGGATGATCTTCGACGGCGCCGCGCCGCTGGTCCACGTGCCCTGCCGCAATGTCACCGAGCACCTGCGCACGACCCAGGCCGAGCTTGAGCGCTTCGTGGCCGGGCGTAGCAGGATCGGCGATTATCTGTTCGAGATTTTCTCGGCCTACCGCGCGGACCACGCCGCCCGCTCCAAGGTCATCTGGGACATCGGGCCGGTCGCCTGGCTGATCAACCCAGGCTGGATCGAGACGGTCATCGCCCACAGCCCGCTGCTGGGCGACGACGGCTCCTGGGCCTACGATCCGCGCCGGCCGCTGATGCGCGAGGCCCGCTCGCTGCGCCGCGACCCGATTTTCGGCGATCTGTTCGCCAGGCTGGCCGCCGCCGACGGAGGGGCGCGATGAGCGAATTTGAGCGAACGCGGGGCCGGTTCACCGTCTCGACTGACCGGGCGCTGCTGGACGTGGCGGCCATCCACGCCTTTCTGAGCGGCTCGGCCTACTGGGCGCTGGGCCGGCCGCTGGCGCTGGTCGAGCGCTCGATCGCCAACTCGGCGCTGTGCTTCGGCCTCTACGACGGCGCCGCCCAGATCGGCTTCGCCCGCGTGATCTCCGATCTGACCACCTTCGCCTATCTGGGCGATGTCTACGTGCTGGACGCCTATCGCGGCCAGGGGCTGGGCGTGTGGCTGATCGAATCCGTGCTGGCCCATCCCGATTTGCGCGACCTGCGCCGCTTCATCCTGATGACCAAGGACGCCCACGGCCTCTACGCCCGCTTCGGCTTCGGGCCGCCCGCCGACCCCGAAAAGCACATGCAGCGGCTGATCGAGCCCGCGCCGCCGCCGGCGGAATGACGAGCGGCGGATGGAACCCCATCCGCCGCTCGCGGCGCCTACGGGCAGAGCTGCGGGCAGGCCGCCACCGCCAGCGGCAGATAGACTGAGCCGACCGCTTGGAGCGGATGGCGGATGGACTCAAGGGCGGCGGGCACGTTGGGCAGCGGCCCGATCTGCTCGACGCCGCCTTGCTGCGTCCCGGTGCGCTGGAACAAGAGCCGGATCTCGGCCGCGGTCAGCGGGGGGCTGCCGGGATTGAGCCGGCGGTGGAAGGCCTGGAGATTCGCCGCCGCCCCGGCCACGATCGCGCTGGCCGACGATGTCCCGCTCCAGCCGTGGGCGTACCAGGCGTTCTCGCCCTCGGCGGCGTAGAGGTTGCCGTAGCCCGTGGTGACGACCGACTGGCCCCAGCCCTGCACATCCACCGTCCCGCCCCAGTTGCTGAATGACAGGCGGCTGTGCTCGAACGCCCGGCCCGCCCCAACCATGATCGCCCCCGAGTCGTTGGCGGGCAGGAAGGGCCAGTGGCCGTCGTTGCCCTGCTGGTAGAACGGATCGTCGAGATTCTGCGCGCCATTCCCCGCCGGCTCGATGACGATCCGCTGGTTGGCGGTCACGGTGCGGATCGCGTCGTAGGCTGGCCGGTACCATTCGACCGGCATGAACCCGAACTGGCCTGATCCGCTGGAGCGCGGCCCGCGCATGTGCTGCTCCACCAGGATGATATCGCCCGGCCCCATCGCGGCGGCGCAGCGCGTGATCGCGGCGGCGGGCTGCAAGGTCTCGGTCGGCGCTGATGTTTCGCCGAGGGAGAAGTAGAACTGCGCTTCGTGGGCGATCCCGGTGATTCCCGCGCCGTCGTCCAGCCCGCCCATCACGCCCAGCGAGGCCGTGCCGTGGTTGCGGGCGGCGGTGACGGTGAACGGCGCCGTCGGCTCCGGCCCGAGCAGCGTGACCGGCGGCAAGTCTCGGTGGTCGGCGTTCCAGCTATCCTCGATGTCGCAGATGCTCACGCCGGCGCCGCGCGCCCCGGGATAGGCCTGCTCGTCGTCCAGCAGGCGGCTGCCGATGCCGAGCGGCGCGGCGTTCTGGTAGGATTGATACAGCAAGGGATTCAGGGCCGGCGCGTAGTAGTCGCCGGGGCTGGGCGCCTCCGCCGGGGCCGGCACTCGGTAGACGGCCTCGACCTCCGGCAGCGCGCGCAGCCGCTCGAAGGCGAGCGCGGACGCGGCGGGATCGGCGGGCCGGAACTGAAGGTAGAGATTGAGGTTGGGCAAGCCGCGCGGGTCGCCCTGGTCCGCCAGCCGGGCGGCGCCGGCGGACTGCCATTCGTCGAGGGTCGCCTCGCTCACGTCGTGCGACCGCCACCACGTGCCGGCGATGTCCCGCAGCGCTTGGTCGGCCGGACCGCGCCGCTCGCTGCCGCCCAGGTCCGCCGGGCGCCCGTCGCGCAGCCGGATCGCGCTGCCCTCGCGGAACTTGACTTCGAGTACGGCGGATTCTGGCGGCGCCGCTTGGTCGACGGCGTCCTGCCGGGCGACCGCATGGCCGCCGGCGCTGGCTGAGACAATCAGCAGGAGCGCGCCGAGCCAGCGCGCCCGCCCGGCTTTCCGACAATGGCGAAAGAGTGGCATATCGACCTTTCCTGCCTGGGATGATGGCCCCGGGAACGAGCCGGACGGCCTTGGCCAGACAGGACGGAGCATAGCCCGCGCTGGTTGACGGATTGTCGACAGGCGGAGGATCGGCGCGGGGCGACGGATCTGGCGGGGATTGCCAGATGCGGCGCGGCGCCGCTACGGGCCGGCGGGCGGATCGGCGGCGTCCGGCCCCGCCAGGGGTTCGTGCTCGGGGCAGTCTTTGGCGGCCTCGCGCTCCGAGAGATGGGCCTTCAGCAGGCGGCAGTAGTGCGGCTCGGGCGCGCCCGGGGCGGCCTCCTCGGCGAAGTGGACGCAGCCCCGGCAGGGCTCGGCGACGGTCAGATGGCCGGCGGCCCGCAGGCTCCAGACCACCGCGCCCAGTCCGCGCTCCAGGGCCTCTCGCTCCGCCGGCGGCTGGCCGGCCAGCGCGGCGCCGAGCTGGCCGCCCCAGCCCGCCAATCTGCCGCACAGCTCCTTGCCGGCCGGTGTCAGCCGCAGCAGCGTCTGCCGGCGGTCGCGCTCGCCCGGCGCCCGTGTCACCAGCCCCTTGGCCGCCAGGCCGTCGATCACGCCGACAGTGCTGGCATGGGTCGAGCCGAGCGTCGCGGCCAGCTGGCGCACGGTGGTGGCGAAGCTTTTGGTCCCGTTGATGAATAGCAGCGTCTGCGCCTGGGCCGGCGTCAGGCCGATCGCATGGGCTTCCTCCAGCGCCAGCGCGCGGACGGCTTGGCCGATGCGCAGGAAGGTCAGGGTCAGTCGGTCCATGGTCGCTCTCCCGGCGGCGGCTCCGGCGGCCGGGAGAGCGGCGCCGCCGCTACCAGCCGCCCTCTTGCAGGTAGGGTTGCGTCCAAAGCGTCACCTGGAGCAGCACCGCCTTGAGCCAGGCCTGATGCATCTGTTCGACGTCGGCAGGCTCGGCGCCGCCGGCAGCCAGGAACGGCTTGACGGTGGCGAAGATCGGGTAGACCAGGGCGTTGAGGTAGCGCCAGTGGATGATGGGCGGCGTGCCGGCGGCGGCGCCGTCGGCCTCGTTCTTGCGCCGGAAATGGCGCTGCCCGATCTCGTGCTGGTAGGCCAGCCAGTCAGCGTCGTACTCGGCCCGGCAGGTGTCGTCGATCCACTGGCCGAAGCGCGCCCGCACCCGGCCCAGATACTCCGCGCTCGGCCCGTCGCCGCGCGAAAAATAGGCCAGCAGCGCCGGCACCGATCCCACGAAGTTATACCACACATCGAGGATTTCATCGCTCCTGGGCGCCAGGATCGCCCGCGCCCGCCGCAGCGCCGCCACGTCGCCGGCGCCGAACAGCAGCGCGGTCTTGATCCGCTCAAGGTCGTCGGTGTCGTACGGGGCGGGCGCCAGGGTCGGATCGCCGAGCCTGTAGCCGGGGATGGGAGTCGTTGCAGACATACGTAGGCCTCCTACATAAATTATATATGTAGGATACCTACATGATTTGGTTTGTCAAGGGTGAATTGCGCCGCTGAGCTGGCGGATTCGCCGGCGCCGGCTGCTGGCCGAATCGATTAAACCAACCGGGGCCGCGTCACCTGAAACGCGGCCTCGGGTTGCTTGGCTCCTAGCAGCTGACGCTGGTGGTCGCGCTGCACGAGGCGCTGGTCGCGGCGACGGTGCTGGCGGTGATCGCCGCCATCGTCGCAGCCTGCACCTCGTCGCTGATCTGCTTGATGCTTTTGCTGATGGCCGTGTCGAGCTGGCCGGAGTCCTTGAGCGCTTGCAAACGCGCCTTGGCGGCCTTGCGGTCGATCGGCGCGAACAGCAAATCGAACAGCTTGACCACCTCGACCAGCTGGGCCAGCGCCGCCGTGCGCGGGTCGGGATCGGCCTCGCCCAGCAGCAGCGCGCTGAGCTGCGCCCGGGCCTCCAATTCGTGGCTGCGATCCTGGGCCGGGTAGCGGTTGGTGGGGAAAATCAGGAGGATTTTGCCGGCTTCGTGGCGGAGGATGCCGCCCTCGACCAGCCGGCCGGTCAGCCGGTCCTTGAGGTGCTTGAGCTGGCCGTGGAGCTTGCCGACCCAGCCTTTGGCGTCGCGGAGCTTCTCGCTGGCGGCGATGTGGCCGAGGGCTTCGTCGAGCAGTTCGTCGCCGGTCGGCGCGGCGTCGGCGGCGATCAACCGCTGCTCGTCGGTCAGGCCGAGCTTGCCGCGCAGCGTCAGCTCGATCAGCAGCGCCCCGACCAGGCCGTACTCCAGCGTGCCTTGGGTCGCCCCGTAGGTCTTGCCAGTGTCGTCGTCCAAGGCCAGCAGCAGCAGGTGATCTGCAAGGGTGAGATTCATCGCCAGACTCCTTTCGTGTGATCGTTTCGCCTATGGTACGCCCCGGCCCCGGCGCGGTGGCGGGGATCATCGGGATTTAACATTGGGGGAGAGGGCCGCCGAGGCGGAATCATTCCATCTCGCCGCCCATCTGATCAAGCAGCTCGCGGAGCAGTGGCCCGATCCGGCGCAGCTCGTCCTGGTGGGTGCGGGCCAGCGCCGCCAGGATGGTCTCGCCGCGCTTGGTCAGAGCGAGGGCCATCGTCCGGCGGTCGGGGCCG
>DASWWB010000979.1:0-5378 GCA_036406115.1 Herpetosiphonaceae bacterium | reverse complement strand
CGCCGCTGGTTCCGCCCGCGCCGCTGGCAGATCGAGCTGCGCCAGATCACCGGTGCCGCCCTGCGCCGCCGGACGCTGATGGACGTGCTGGAAATCAACTACCAAGATCAGCGCCAGCAGCCGCAAATCGCCCGCTTCGTGTTTCTCAAGGATCGGGCCGCGCTGGCGGAGCAGTTCGCCAGGCGGGTCGGCGCGCAGCGGGCCTGAGGGCGGCCCGCCCCCGCTTTTCCACGCCTGCAATTTTTTTCCACTGCCGTAGGGGGGTGCCCTCCCCCGCCTCCCTGCCGGGAGGAGCGCAAGGGGGCAATGCCCCCTTGCATCCCCCAAAGGCCGTTGTTGGGCGCTCGTTATTGATGGGCGCACAGGGCCGTCGCACTCCGGGCGTTGGTCTCATTTTAGTGGTGAGAGCGAGATATTTTCCGTAGCTGCTTGATAAATTTTGCTGCCGCCTGCATTAATGTCAACATGAAAATCCCATCCATATAATCTACTCTCCGGCCCAACTAATCCCATCGAATTTAGGTGCTCCCCAACAACCGGCTCAAACCCCAGCCGAATCCCAAACCCCCACCGCATCGGCACTCAAGTGGTGCCCACCAACCGCCCATCAACAACGCCTAAGCGCGTGCGCTTGGGGGATGCAAGGGGGCAGCGCCCTCTTGCGCTCCTCCCGGCAGGGAGGCGGGGGAGGGCGCTGCCCCACGGCAGTGGCAAAAACGCCCGCGCAGCGGCAACGCCCCGGCCCAGGGCAACCCAAGCGCGCCTGGCACGACTTATGCTTTCCCCAGACGCAGATGCCGCCGATCACATGACCGGCACTGAAATCTGGATTGATGGCGCTGAGTCGCTGCTCAAAGGCTGAGCGATCCAGCATCGTGAGGAGTACACAGGTATGGCAGCAACAGAACGCGAACGAGAGACGCCGCAGCGCGCCGAGCGACCGTTCAGCGCGACCAAGGCGGCGAAGGGCAACATCAGCGTCGCCGAGCGCTGGCTGTCAGTCGTTTCGGGCGGCGCGTTGCTCGGCTACGGCGCGCGCCAGCGCGGACTCGCCGGCGCCGGCCTGGCGCTGCTGGGCGGGGCCCTGGCCGGCCGCGGCGTCAGCGCCCGCTGCATGGTCTACAAGGCGCTCGGCATCAACACCGCCGAGGACAGCACGCCCGCCGACAAGGCCAGCATCACGGTCCAGCGCACGCTGACCGTCAATATCACGCCGGAGCTGGCCTACCGCTTCTGGCACAACTTCGAGAACCTGCCGACGTTCATGCAGCATCTTGAGTCGGTCACCAAGCTCGACGACCAGCGCTCGCGCTGGGTCGCCAAGGCCCCGTTCGGCCGCACCGTGCAGTGGGAGGCCGAAATCACCGAAGACTACCCCAACGAGCGCATCTCCTGGCGCTCGCTGCCGGGCGCCGACGTGCCCAACAACGGCACGGTTTCGTTCAAGCCGTCCTCCAACGGCTTCGGCACCGAGGTCTGCGTCGAGCTGGAGTACACGCCGCCCGTCGGCAAGCTGGGCGCCACGGTGGCCAAGCTGTTCGGCGAGGAGCCGCAGCAGCAGGTCAACGGCGATCTGCGCCGCTTCAAGCAGCTGGTCGAGACCGGCGAGGTGCCGACGACGCTCGGCCAGCCCGCCGGCAGCCGCTCCAAGCGGGAGATGCCCTCGCGCGAGGAGCGCCAGAAGCTCAGCTTGGACGCCTACCAGCGCCGCATGAAGTACGAGGCCAAGCGCAACAAGGAATCGACGCTGGAGGATGTGGTCGAGGTGGCCTCGGATCAGTCGTTCCCGGCCAGCGACCCGCCCGGCTGGACGTCGCGGCGCTCCTTCACCTAGGCTCGGATTGCAACCACGGCGCCGGGGCCGCTCCAGCGACCCCGGCGCCAGCTTGATTTGCTGAGGAGGTTCCCATGCGGGCATTGTGCTGGAACGGCAAGCACGACGTGCGGGTCGAAAAAGTTCCCGATCCCGTGCTGCTCAATCCGCGCGACGCGATCATCAAGGTCACCACGACCTGCATCTGCGGCTCGGATTTGCATCTGTACAACGGGATGATCCCGACGATGGAGGCCGGCGACATTCTGGGCCACGAGTTCATGGGCGAGGTCGTCGAGGTCGGCCAGGCCGTGAGCAGCCTGAAAGTCGGCGAGCGGGTGGTGGTGCCCTTCACTATCTCCTGCGGCCACTGTTTCTTCTGCTCGCAGCAGCTCTATTCGGCCTGCGACAACTCCAATCCCAACGCCAGCATGGCCGAGGGGCTGTACGGCTTTTCCGGCGCCGGCCTGTTCGGCTACTCGCACCTGTACGGCGGCTACGCCGGCGGCCAGGCCGAGTACGTGCGCGTGCCCTTCGCCGACGTCGGCCCGTTCAAAATCCCCGACGGCATCTCCGACGAGAAGGCCGTCTTTATGACTGACATTTTTCCGACCGGCTACATGGCCGCCGAGAACTGCGCCATCAAGCCCGGCGACACCGTGGCGATCTGGGGCGCCGGCCCGGTGGGCCAGTTCGCGGTCCGCTCGGCCTTCCTGCTCGGCGCCGGCAGGGTGATCATCATCGACCGCTTCGGCGAGCGCTTGCAGATGGCCGTCGCGGCCGGCGCCGAGGCGATCAACTACAGCGAGACCAAAGATGTCGTCGAGCAGCTCAAGGAGCTGACCGGCGGCCGCGGCCCCGACTCGTGCATCGACGCGGTCGGCATGGAGGCCCACGGCGTCACGCCGGACGCGATCGTCGACCGCGCCAAGCAGGCGGCGCTGCTGGCCACCGACCGGCCCCACGTCCTGCGCCAGGCGATCCAGGCCTGCCGCAAGGGCGGCACGGTCTCGGTGCCCGGCGTCTACGGCGGCTTCTTGGACAAGCTGCCGTTCGGCGCGGCCTTCGCCAAGGGCCTGACCTTCAAGATGGGCCAGACCCACGTCCACCGCTACTTGCCGCGCCTGCTGGAGCACATCCAGAACGGCGACATCGATCCCAGCTTTGTGATCACCCACACCATGAGCCTCGACGACGCCCCGCGCGGCTACGAGCTGTTCAAGCACTCGCGCGAGCGCTGCATCAAAGTGATCCTGAAGCCCTGAGCCGCCCGGCGGGCGCGCCCGCCGGCTACCCGAAGGAGGAACATCTGTGGCCAAGCGACTGACCAGCCTCGCGATCGGCGCGGCGATTGTCGGCCTGCGGGCGCTCAAGCCCCGCGCGGACTTCGATTTCCGGGGCAAGTCGGTGGTGATCACCGGCGGCTCGCGCGGCCTGGGCCTGGTGATGGCCCGCCAGCTCGCCGACGAGGGCGCTCGCGTCGCCATCCTGGCCCGCGACGAGGCCGAGCTTGAGCGCGCCCGCCAGGACCTGGCCGGCCGCGGCGCAGAGGTGCTGGCCCTGTCCTGCGACGTGCGCGAGCGCGCCCAGGTCAAGGGCACCATCGCCCGCGTCGCCGCTGAGTTCGGCGCGATCGATGTGCTGATCAACAACGCCGGCGCCATCCAGACCGGCCCGGTCGAGCATATGGCGGTCGAGGATTTCGAGAACGCCCTCAACACCCATCTCTGGGGGCCGCTCTACACCATTCTGGAGAGCGTGCCGCACATGCAGCGCCAGGGCGGCGGCAGGATCGTCAACATCTCGTCGATCGGCGGCAAGATCGCCGTGCCGCACCTCGCGCCCTACAGCACGAGCAAATTCGCCCTGGCCGGCCTCTCCAACGCCCTGCACGCCGAGCTGGCGCCGCACAAGATCAAGGTCACTACGGTCTACCCGGGGCTGATGCGCACCGGCTCGCACTTCAACGCCACCTTCAAGGGCCAGCACGAGCGCGAGTTCGCCTGGTTCTCGATCGTCGACTCGCTGCCCGTGACCTCGATCGACGCCCGCCGCGCCGCCAGCCAGATCATCGCCGCCTGCCGCGCCGGCCAGCCCCAGCTGACGATCAGCATCCAGGCCAAGGCGCTGGCGCTGTTCGCCGGCGTCTTCCCCAATCTCGCCACCAGCGCGCTGGCGCTGTTCGATCGCTTCCTGCCCGCGCCGACCGGCGCCGAGGGCGACGCGCTCAAAACCGGCTGGGAAAGCCAGTCCGGCTGGGCGCCCTCGCTGCTGACGACGCTGGGCGATCAGGCGACAGTCGAGAACAACGGCCTCAACGGCCACGCCCCGCCGGCCTCGGTAGCCGGCGAACCAGAAAGGACACCAGCCATGGTTGACACCAATGATCAGATCCCGCCCAAGCCCAGCCAGGCCGAGGGCGACCGCGAGACCGTCGAGCAGGATCTCGGCGAGCGCCCGGCGCCGCGCGAGCGCGCTGTCGGCCAGCCCGACGCGGCGCCAGCTGACATCGGGCGCCAGCGCCCCAGCCAGGCCGAGGGCGAGCGCGACGAGTAGCCACGCGGCACGCTTTGTGCTCATCAAAGAGATAGATTGAGCGATAGCTCAACTAGAATGAGGAGGATGATAATGACTCAGCAGACCACGAAAACCATCATTGTGAACGCCAGCGTCGATGATGTGTACAAAATCTGGTCCAACTTCGAGAATTTCCCCAACTTCATGGCGAATATCGACGAAGTCAAAAAGACTGGCCCCCGCACCAGCCACTGGAAAATGAGCGGCCCGCTGGGCTACAAGGTCGAGTGGGACGCCGAGACGACCGCGCAGGAAGAAAACACCCGCATCGCCTGGAACAACCGCGACAAGGGCGATATCACCACCAGCGGCCAGGTGACCTTCAAGGAGCTTGGCACCGATCAGACCGAAATCACGGTGACGCTGCAATACGTGCCGCCGATGGGCGTCGCCGGCGAGATCGTCGCCGCGCTGTTCAGCAACCCCGAGAAGAAGCTTGAGGAGGATCTGCACAACTTCAAGCTCTACGCCGAGGGCTCGGGCGAGAAATCCCGCACTGCGTAGCGCGGGCGCGGCGGGGCCAGGATCAGGCTGATCCGGGCCCCGCTACCGCCAGCGGCCGAGCCGAGATCCGCCGCGAGATGCGCGCGCAGCACGATCGGCTCAGGTATGATAGGCCACGTGATCGCGTTTCTGAATGACACCCGCGAGGGGCAAAGGAGGTGATGCACATGGTTGATCAACACTGTGGCGTCGCGCAGGAGCTAGTCCGCTAGCCCGCGCGAAGCCAAACGACACAGGCGCCCCCGGCTTGCACCGGGGGCGTTTTGCTTTTCCCCGCAGCGCCCGATGGCCGGCCGTTCCCGCCAGGTGGTGGAGGATTCACGCAGCGCCGCCGCCTGCCGCGCTATGATGCTCCCATCAACCAACGAGCTTCGCACAAGCAACAACAACCTGGAGGGTGTTATGAAAGCCGCCAACCTGTTCCCGAAACTGGTCATCACGATGGGCATCATCTTCGCGCTCGCGGGCCTGGGCACGGCCGGCG
>DASWWB010000978.1:0-1622 GCA_036406115.1 Herpetosiphonaceae bacterium | reverse complement strand
CGACGGTCTGGGATGTCACGCCCTACCCGCTGGGCATCAACTGCTACTTCGGCGACGAGGAGCTGCTGAGCACGATCATCGCCGCCAACACGCCCATCCCGACGCCGGCTGCCGGCCAGCCCGGGGCCTTCGCCGGCGCCTACTCGACGCGCTTCCCCAATCAGAAATCGGTGACGCTGGATATTTTGCAGTACCGCGGGCCGAAAGTCCCCGCCGCCAGCGGCGCCGACAAAGTGCCGCCTGGCGAGTGCGAGCTGCTCGGCAGCTGGAATTTCAACGGCCTCAAGCCGCGCAAGGGCAAATACGCGGCCTTCACCGTGACCTTCGCCATCGACGCCGACGGCATTTTGCACCTCCACGCGCATGAAACGGCCACCGGCCACCATCTCGACGCCCACGTTGACCGGGGCATCGGCTAAGGAGCATCGCCATGACACCGCCAACCATCACCGTTGTGATCGCCCAATGCGTCCAGCGCTCGTTCGTCAGCCCGCTGGCCGGCCCGGACCCGCGGCTCAAGCCCTGCCACCTCCACGCCGGCTACGCCAACAGCGTGCGCCTGCTCGGCGGCGGCCCGCAAAACCTACCCAACGCCCTTGAGGATTTCCTCTGGCGCGCCCACGGCGGCGAGGACGGCCGCCTGCCCGGCGCCGAGTGGGTCCATGTGATTTATGTCGACGACGAGCACCTCGACGACGGCAGCGAGCTGACCGAGCAGCATTTCGCCCAGTTCGGCCGCCACTGCGTCCCCGGCGAGACCGACGAGCGCGGCCTGGAGGGCTACCTCGGCACCGGCCGCACCGCCGAGTGGCGCGGCCTGCGCAACGGCCGCACCCACGTCGTGCGCACGCCGGGCCTCAACGACAATGTCTACGGCACCGGCTTCATCCCGGTCCTGACTTCGATCTGCCAGGAGGCCGAGGAGGTCTACGGCGTGCGGCCCGAGGAGATCCGCATCCTCAACATCGGCGGCTGGAGCATCATCAAGGAGCTGTTCTGCGGCGTCTGGGAGCTGATGCACCACGGCATCCCCGACTACCGCGAGCCCGACAACCGCGAGGCGACGATCCGCTTCCGCACGGTGGCGCTCTCCGACGCGCTCTCCTACAGCGTCCAGCGCGAGCACCACAACATCGCCCTCGATATCACGGCGATGATCGGCGGCACGGTGCTGCGGACGCCCGCCGACGCGCTGGCCTACTGCGGGCTCAGCTAGCTATGTCTTGGTTCGCCGCCGCCACCGGCAGCCGCCCCGAGCCGGGGGATCAGGGGCCAGGGGTCAGGGATCAGGGGTCGGAAGGCGCCCCCGGAGTGGCGGCGAGCGATCCGCACCCGGCGCATCGGGGACTGGGGGCGCAAAAGCCGGAGCCTGCGCTCGCGGCAGCGCCCGGCCCGCGCCCGGCGGCGGCAATGGCGGAAGCGGCGGCGGATAGACCCAGCGCAAGCTTGCAGGCGGCGGCACAGGCCGCAAAGGCCAAAACCGCTCCCAGCCTGTTCGACACTCAGACCGCCGGCCCGCCGCCCGGATCGTCCGGCGACGGGGCGCAGATCGGCGGATCGGCCGCGCCCGGTCCCCAGTCGGCCGGCGGGAAGGACAAGCCCGGACTCGGCCCGCAAACGGC
>DASWWB010000977.1:0-3067 GCA_036406115.1 Herpetosiphonaceae bacterium | reverse complement strand
CACGACCGCTGCGAGACCGGGTGCAAGCGCCGGATTTGGCAGCAGCGCCGTGAAGAGCGGACGTAGTAGCCACCAGTACCACTGAAACGCCGTCATGAGCGCGTCGGGCAGCAGGCAGAGCCAGTAGCCCCAGGCCGAGCGGCCGGCGGTGTAGATTTGCCCAAAGGTGAGAAGAGCCGCCACGCCCAGGCCGATGACCGCGCCGAGCCAGGGCAGCGGCCCTTCCATGCTGGGGTGGCTGGCGTGCCACAGCAGCAGCTCCAGCTGCGCGCCGGTGGTCATGGTGGTGATGGCGCTGTTGCCCCAGCCCAGCGTCGCCAGCACCGCCTTGGCGGTCGGCAGGGAGCGCTCAAGCGAGGCGCGATCGATCAGTCCGCGCTCGACGGGCTGCTGCGCGCGCTTGGTTGCGCCGGGCTGCTGGCGCATCATGTGGCGGAGGATGGCGAGATCCTCGGCATTGAACTCGGCGGCGTCAGGCTGGCCGTGCTGGCTCAGCGCGGTGCGAGACGATGATTGGCTCATGCGGCGACCTCCAGGGCAGGTGCAAGCGGGGCGGATTTCAGGCGGGCGCGGAGCGTAGACTGTGCGACGCCGATCAGCTCCTCGATCTCGCGCCAGGGGATGGCGCGCGGCTCGCGCAGGGCCTGTGCGAGCTGCATCAGATCCAGGTCGCCGGCGCGCAGCGGCTGCGCGGCCAGCTCGCGGAGCTGGGCAAGATCGCGCTCCTGGCGTGCGAGCAGATCGTCGCGCTGTGCGAGGGTCTGCTGCCACTGTGCGGCGGTCTGCTCCCACTGTGCGGTCGCGTGCTGCTGGTGTGCGTCGCGTGTGCCGAGGTCAGCGACGAGCTGTGCGATCTCGGCGGCCTGCTGCGCGGCCTGCGTGCGAAGCTGTGCGAGGTCTGTAAGCTGCTGCGCGGTGAGGGCGGCGTCGGTCTGGCCGGCGCGGATGGTGCGGATGCGGGCGCTGGCGGCGTAGCCGAAGTACACGACGACGCCGGACAGCGCGGCCAGGTAGAGCAGCGGCAGCACGCGGCCCCAGGGCTGCTGGGCGAAGGTGGCGACATCGATGCCCTTTGCCTCAGGGAACTGGCGCCGCACAGCCTGGACGAAGATCGCCTGGCCCTGGAAATACTGCGCGATCCCTTCCATCGCCAGCAGGACAATCATGCCGGCGATGTAGCGGGGGCGGCTGGCCTTGTCGAGGACGGCGGCAAGCTCCAGCAGCGGGATGCCGGCGGTCAGCACGATGGTGGCGGCGACGGCCAGCGGGACCGGGAGGATGTAGGCGTAGAAGACGAAGGTGCCGTGGCTGGTGATGGCGGCGGCTGCCACCATCACCACCACGAAGGCGATCAGCGACCCGTCGAGGTACGGGCGCAGCGGGGATCGATTGGTCTGTCTGGTCTGCATACGCGCTCCTCGCTACTTGGTCGGGAACTGCGGATCAGATCCAGGCAGATTGACGGGGGCAAACGGGGTTTGGTAGGCCGACCACAGGGGAATGGTCTGCCACAACGAGGTTGGAGCCGAGGCGCCAAGGCCCGTTTTCCGCTCCACCGATGAGCCGCCTCTCAATCAAGAGAGGCGGCTCATTCTTTTTCACGCCGGTGGTTGGCTTATGCGCCGGCCGCCGGCGCGGGGAGGGGCGCGAAAAGATCGACGATGTTGCCGTCGGGATCGGCGACCTGGGCGTAGCGCTGGCCCCAAAAGGCGTCCCAGGGCGGCTTGTGGCCGGGGTGGCCCGCGCTGACGAGCCGCGCGTACACCGCATCCACCTCCGTGACGCTGTCGCACAGGAACGCCATGCTCATGCGCGCCCCGACCGGCTCGACCCAATCGGGATCGAGGCTTTTGGCCATTTCCAGCGAGTTCCACGAGATGCGGTAGCCGTTGGGCGTGATGACCTCGACAAACGGCTCATCCGCCTTCGCGTCGGGGATATCCAGCCCCAGCAGCCGATAGAATTCCAGCGAGGCCGTCATATTCCGCACCACCAAGCCGATCATATCCGGACGCACTGCCATAGGTTGCTCCTTTGCTTTGGCTGCGGCGGTTTGCGTCGCAGCTGTCCCTGTCCGATCACAGTATGGCACGCCAACTGTGACAGCGGCATGTCACTATTCGCGGTAGCGCTCGGCAAGATCGGCGCCAACCTGCCGCAACAGGCGGCGCAGCTCGGCGGGGGCCTGGACATCGGCTTCGGCGCCCAGGCCGGCGAAGTAGCGTGCATACCAATCAAGCTCGGAAGGCGGGCAGCGAAAGCGCAGCCGCCCGCCTTCCCCCGCCCGCTCGATGTGCGGCCCCAGGTGCGGCTCGGTCTCGACGTAGGCGGCGCCGCGCGGCGTGAGTTCCACGCGGATCTCGGGATGGGACGGATCATCGTAGGCGGCTTGGGGCAGCGGCGGCGCGGGCGCGAAATCCGGCTCGGGCGCGCCAAGCTCCAGGATGCGATCGACCCGGTAGGTGCGCTCCTCGCCGCGTTCGGCGGCGTAGGCCAGGCAATACCAAAATCCGTCCCGCAGCGAGAGCGAGCGCGGCAGGAGGTGCTGGGTCGATTGGCGCTCGGCAGACTGGTAGCGGATTCGCACCCAGGCGCCGGTTTCGGCTGCCGTCAGCAGCGACGGGAGCGTGGCGGCAGCTGCGCCGGCCCAGCGACCATCCGCTCCGGGCGGCTGATCGGGCGCGCCGAGATCGATCAGCGCCGCCAGCGATTGGGCGGCGGGCAGCTGGCCGGGGATCAGGGCTTTGAGCTTGGCGTCCAGCGACGTGCGGGCGCCGGCGAAGGGCAGATCCGGGGCGTAGCGCAGGCTTTTGAGCGCGAACAAGAGCAAAAAAGCTTCGTCGGCGCCCAGCGCCAGCGGCGCGAGGACATAGCCTTCGGGCAGCGAGTAGCCGCCGCCGGCGCCCTCGCGGGCGATGATCGGCACGCCGATCTCGCACAGCGCCTGAATATCGCGGAGGATTGTGCGCCGCGAGACCTCGAAGGCGGCGGCGAGCTCGCCGGCGGTTCGCTGCCGCTCCTGCAGCAGCAATACAATCGCATGGCCGCGATCGAGCCGGTTCATGGG
>DASWWB010000976.1:0-13286 GCA_036406115.1 Herpetosiphonaceae bacterium | reverse complement strand
CCCCGGCGATCGCGTCTTTTGCGTCCCCTACGGCGAAGGCGAAGTGCGCAAGACCCGCGTCCGCGACGGCCGCGAGCTGCTGCTGGTGGCGTTCCCCGAGCTGGGCGAGCTGCGCGTCGACACGGCGGTCAACGCGGTCCGCCTGATCGCCCCCGACCAAGATCAGACAGAAACCGAGGATTACGCGTGACAGAACGAGAGTACATGGAACAGTGGGCGCGCGAGGCCGGCGCCCTGGCCCTGGCCGCCTTCAAGGACGCCGCCGCCGCGCCGCCGCGCCGCAAGGCCGACTCGTCGTGGGTGACCGAGGTCGACGAGGAGGTCGAGCGCATGCTGCGCGCGCGGATCGCCGCCGTCTATCCCGGCGATCGAGTCATGGGCGAGGAGCAGGGCGGCGTCGGCACCACCCAGGGCCGCATGTGGGCGCTCGACCCGATCGACGGCACCGGCTCCTTCGTCAAGCGGCTGCCGGTCTGGGGCGTGTCGCTGGGCCTGATGATCGACGGCGCGGTGCGGGCGGGCTGCTTCTATCTCCCCGTCACCGACGAGTGCTACCTGGCCGGGCTGGACGGCCCCGCCACGCTCAACGGCCGCCCAATCAAAGCCAATAATGACCGGGCCATCGAGTCCCAGTCATGGATGGCGGTGCCCTCCAACGCCCACCGCCGCTACCGGATCGATTTCCCCGGCAAGACGCGCTCGCTGGGCAGCACGGCGGCCAATATCTGCTATGTGGCCGGCGGCGGCGCCGTGGCCGCGCTGGTCGGCGCCTCCAGCATCTGGGATATCGTCGGGGCGCTGGCGGTGCTGGAGCGGGCCGGCGGCGTGCTGCGGGGCGTCTCCGGCGCCGAGCTGGACTGGGCGCCGCTGCTCGCCGGCAAAGCGGCCAGCGAGCCGTTGCTGGCGGCGGGCGCCGATACGTTCGATGCCATTCGCCAGCTGATCGCCGTGCGCTAGCTAATCCTCGACGAAGCGGTAGCCGATGCCCCACTCGGTCTGAATCAGGTTGGCCTCGGGGTCGATGGCGTTGAGCTTGGAGCGCAGCCGCCGGACATGCACGTCGACGGTCCGCGCGTCGACGTACTCGTCGTAGCCCCAGACCTGGCCGAGCAGTGTCTCGCGGGTGAAGACTTGGCCGGGATGGGCCGCCAGGTAGGCCAGCAGATCGAACTCCTTGGGCCGCAGCGAGAGCGCCGTCTCGCGGAACATCGCCCGCCGCCGCGCCAGGTCCAGGCTGAGCCCGGTCTGGCCGCCGGGCTGGTCGGCAAGCTTCTGGCGCAGCCTGGTGGCCTCGGCGGTCCGGCGCAGCAGCGCCCGGATGCGCGCCACCAGCTCGCGTGGCGAGAAGGGCTTGACCACGTAATCGTCGGCGCCCAGCTCCAGGCCCACGACCCGGTCCACCTCGTCGCCGCGGGCGGTCAGCAGCAGGACGGGCTGGTCGCGGCCGTCGGCCCGCAGCCGGCGCAGCGTCTCGAAGCCGTCGATCCCCGGCAGCCCGATATCCAGGATCACCAAGTCGTAGCTCTCCTCGCCCAGCCGGCGCAGCGCCTCCTCGCCGCTGCCGGCCTCGCCCACCGCGAAGCCCTCGCGCTCGAAACGCGCCCGGATCACGTCAACCACGCTCGGTTCGTCATCAACAATCAGCAAGCGTTGCATGGCCCCACTCCCGTCTGAACGATCGATCAGCCACCACGATAGCCCATCGGCAGGGGATGCGCAAGCCGGGGATAGCTGGCAGCCGTCAGTCGTCAGTCGTCAGGATGTGGGTTCCGGGTGCCGACTGGCTTGATGAAAAGATCATTCTCGCCCTGCTGCTGAGGCCATGCCCAGACCTCATCTCCCCTGACGACTGACGACTGTCAGCTGAGGACTGACTCCGTACCCCTGTCGCAATCCCCCGCCTGCGCCTCTGCAATCAATTTGTAATTCCGGGGCGGCTTTGCGCGTTGACCCTCCAGAACGGGCTTTCTATAATGCTTCCACTGCCTGGCTCCCCACATCACCGCGACCGCGGCTTCAGGAGGGTTGATGAACACCATGACACTGGTTTTTTTCCTGCTTAGCGCGGCGCTGCTGTTGCTGGCGGTGCTGCTGCTCTGGTTCGTGCCGCATCTGCTGAGCCAGCAGGAGCAGCGGGCGTCGCGCGAGGCGCTGCGGCTGCGCCAGCTGCTGGCCGACGTGCTGGGCGAGCAGGAGGCGGTGGCCCTCCGCCAAAGCCAGCTCGGCACCTCCCTCTCCTATCTGCAAGATCAGCTTGAGCAGCTGCACACCAGCTGGCCCGCCACCGTCGAGGAGCTGGTGACCCAGCCCGCCGCCACCAGCCGCCCGCTGCTGGAGCAGATGGACCAGCGGCTGATCAGCCTCCAGGGCCAGCTCGAAGGCTGGATGCACGACCGCAAAGGCCGCCTCCAGTCGGTCAGCACCCAGGAAAACGAGTCGTGGGCCTATCTGATGAGCCTGCTGGGCTCGATGCAAGATCAGCTGGGCGCCGTCGAGGGTCGCGGCCCGCGCCACCCGGCAGGCTCGCGCCAGGCCGAGGGCGCCAGCGCCGACAGCTCGCGGGTTATCACCGACCTGCGCGATGAGCTGGCCAGCCTCCAGACGATCTCGGCCGAAGTCGCCGCCCTGCAATGGCGCCTGCGCCGCACCCTGACCACCCGCAGCCTGAACGGCTCCGATCCCGCCCACCTGCGCGAGAACGGCGGCTTGGAGGCTCATATGAGCGCCCAGCCGGTCCGCGCCGTCAAATCCAGCTAAGCCATGGCCTGATTGCTGCAAGCAGCCAGGTCTGATCTGAACGAATTGCCGCCCACAAACGCGTATGGTATAGTGTGGGGGCAGCAATTCTTCATCGCGAGTACCAACCATGAGCGTAATTGTCGTCGACGATCAAGTCGTACACTACGAAACATTCGGACGCGGCCGGCCGGTGCTCTTCTTGCATGGCTGGCTTGGCTCGTGGCGTTACTGGATGCCCACGATGGAGGTTGTCGCGCGGGACTTCCGCACCTATTCCTTCGATTTCTGGGGCTTCGGCGACTCGGACAAAACCGGCGGCACCGGCTCCAACAGCGTCAGCATCACCAATTTCTCCGATCAGGTCATCCGCTTCCTCGATTCGATGGGCATCGAAAAAGTGCCGCTGGTCGGCCATTCGATGGGCGGCATGGTGGCGCTTAAGACCGCCATCCGCTATCCCGACCGGGTCAGCAAGGTGGCGGCGGTGGGCGCGCCGATCGTCGGCACCTCGCTCTCGGGCCTGCTCAAGCTGACCGACAACCAGTATGTCTCCCGGGCCATGGCCCGCGTCCCCGTCGTGACCAAGTTCCTTTTCCGCTGGTTTTTGGGCGATATCAACGACACCTCCTCCGGCGAAATCCTCGATGACAGCGTGAAGCCGACCGAGGAGAGCCTGCGCCGGGCCGTCGGCTCGATGATGCGCACCGATCTGCGCCCCGAGCTTGATCAGCTGCGCATGCCGACGCTGATCATCCACGGCGCCCGCGACGATATCGTCAACCCCAACCAGGCCGATATCTTCCTCCAGCGCGAGCTGCCCAACGTCCAGGTCTTCGTCATGACCGAAAGCCGCCATTTCCCGTTCCTGGACGAGTCTGCCCAGTTCAACAAGGTGCTCCAGACCTTCCTGAAGCGCGCGCCAGAGAAAGTCGCCGAGGCCGCCTGATGAGCGACGACAAGCAAGCCATCCTCAACCGGCTCAAGACGATCGAGGGCCACGTCCGCGGCGTGCAGCGCATGGTCGAGGACGACAGCTACTGCGTCGATATCCTGCGCCAAACCCTCGCGGTGCGGCGGGCGATCGAAAAGCTGGAGACGGCGGTTCTCGACCGCCACCTCAACACCTGCGTCACCGACGCCATCCGCTCGGCGGACGCCGAAGCCCGCGACCAGGCGATCGCCGAGATCCTGGAAATCTTCGCCGCCGCGCGCCCCTAGCCCCGGAACCAACCGCCCCGGGCTGTGATACAATACTTCCTAGTGATGAACGTAACAGGCCTGCGCCTGGAGTGGCGCAATGTCGCCAAAACCTACGGCGCGCGCGCCGTCTGGCGGCAGCTGGAGGGATCGCTCGGGCCGGGCGAGGCGCTGGTGGTGCGCGGCGCGAACGGCGCCGGCAAATCCACCCTGCTGCGGCTTTTTTGCGGGCTGGAGCGGCCCACCGCGGGGACCATCACCTACACGCTCGGCTCCCAGTCCCTCGATCCGCGCCACATGCGGCCGCACATCGGCTTGGTCGCGCCCGATGTGGCGCTGTACCGCGAGCTGACGGCGCTGGAGCACCTGGAGTTTTTCGGCGCGCTGCGCGCCGGGCGCAAGCTGCCCGCCGGGCAGGCGCTGGAGCAGCTGGCCGAGGTCGGCCTGGCCGGCCGCGAGCGCGACCCGGTGGCGACCTACTCCTCGGGCATGGCGCTCCGGCTCAAATACGCCCTGGCCCTGCTGCACCGGCCGGCGGTCCTGCTGCTCGACGAGCCGACCGCCATGTTCGACGAGCATGGCCGGCGGCTGGCGGAGGCGGTGGTGGCGGCCCAGCGCGAGCGCGGCATCTGCGTGATCGCCACCAACGACGAGCGCGAGTTCGGCTGGGGCGACCTGGTGTTGCAGTTAGGATAAAGCGTGCGATTGTTGGCGGCGGCCCTCGCGGTGGCGGGCAAGGATGTGCGGATCGAGCTGCGCTCGCGCTATGCGCTCAACGCCATGCTGCTGTTCGCAGTCACCACGGTGGTGGTGGTCAGCTTCCGCCTCGGGCCGCTGGGCGTCAGCCGCGACGAGCGGGCGGCCTCGACGCTGGCAGTGCTGCTCTGGGTGGCGATTTTCTTCGCCGCGCTCAACGGGCTGGCCCGGGCCTTCGTCCGCGAGGAGGAGACCCGCACGGCCCCGGCGCTGCGCCTGGCCGCGCCGCCGCTGGCGGTCTACCTGGGCAAGCTGCTGGTCAATCTCGGCCTGCTCGCCCTGCTGGAAACCCTCGTCGCCACGCTGTTCATCGTGCTGATGAACCTGCGGGTGTCCCAGCCCGGCCTGCTGGCCGCCGTGCTGGCCCTGGGCGGGATTGGCCTGGCCGGCGCGACGACGATCATCGCGGCGCTGGTGGCCAAGGCCGACGGCCGCAACTCGCTGTTCGCGGTGCTGGCCTTCCCGCTGCTGCTGCCGCTGCTGGTGGCGGCGGTCGAGGTCACCGAGCTGGCCCTGGCCGGCGGCGGCTGGTCCGAGGCCTGGCCAGGCCTGCGCCTGCTCGCCGCCTATGGCTCGGCCCAGCTGCTCTCCTCGCTGCTGCTGTTCGAGACGACGTGGGAAAGCTAGGGAAGAGTCGTCAGCTGTCAGTCGTCAGTCGTCAGGCAGCATTGCCGTAGCCGGGCAGATACCCTTCAATCGGCGCAGCTCCAAGCGGCGCCTGAAGCAAAAGAATGGTTGACGACGCCGGCCCCTGACGACTGACGACTGACGACTTAAGGGTGATATCAATGCTCGCTCGCCTCGCGAATCCGCTGAAACTGCTGACCGGCCTCTGGCTCGGCGTTGTAATCGCGGCCATGTTTGTCTGGGTGCCGGCCCACGAGGGGCTGGGGAACGTCGGCAGGATCGTGATCGTCCATGTGCCGACCGGCTGGCTGGCCTCGGTGGCCTTCCTGCTCTCGGCGATCTACAGCGGATTGTATCTGCGGCGCGGCCGGCTCGCCGACGACGCCAAGGCCCTGGCCGCCGCCGAGCTGGGCCTCTTGTTCAGCGCCCTGGCGACCGTGACCGGCGCGATTTTCGCCAAGGTCGTCTGGGGCACCTACTGGAACTGGGACCCGCGCGAGACCGCCATCGCCGTGCTGATGCTGATCTACGCCGCCTATTTCGCGCTCCGCTCCTCGCTCGAAGACGATCAGCGCCGCCGCCGGCTGGGGGCGATCTACGCCCTGCTGGCCTTTGTGACGGTGCCGTTCCTGATTTTCATCATCCCGCGCATCACCGACAGCACGCTCCACCCCAACTGCGCGATCCTCAACACGCCGGGCTGCGAGGGCGTCAGCCTGGCCGAGGGCGGCAGGGTGATCGGCCAGGTCGATGACTTCCGGCTGGAGCTCCAAAGCGTCGAGACCGCCGGCGACCTGACGACCGCCGTGGTCGAGGTCCGCACGCCGGACGGCGCCTTCGTGACGCTGCGCCCCTCGTTCGACCGCGCCGCCAACAAGCCGGTGGCGATCCTCAAGATCCCGGACACGCTCCGCGAGCTGCAAATCAAGCGGATCGCACCGGCGGCGGCGGGCGGCGGCGAGACCATCGAGCTGGCGCTGGCCAATGTCGGCAACGTCGGCCTGCTGACCGAGCGGCGGACGCTCGTGACCTTCTACGCCGCGCTGATCGGCTTCACCGCGCTGTTCGTCTGGCTCTGGCGCCTGCGGGCCGCGCTGCTGCACCTGGGCGACCAGCTGCTTTCGCAAGGATATGCCGCATGAATGGTTTGATTGACCCCGGCGTCGCGCTGTATGTGTCGGCCGCCGTCGCGCTGCTCGTCTGGGCGGGGATTTTCGCCTATCTCTGGCGGATCGACGCCCAGGCCCGGGCGCTCGCCAAGGCCCTGGAACGCCTGCCGGAGCATCCGGCCCCCGGCGCCGCCCCCGCCGCCCCGCTGCGCCCCGAGCGCCAATCGCCCGCCCCCAAGGAGGTACGTGATGCAGAACGCTGAGATGCTGGCCGCCCCGCGCAAAGTGCTGGGCCTCAAGCCTTTCCACTGGATCTGCCTGGCCCTGATCGCCCTGACGATCGGCCTGGGCATGAGCGCGCTCGGCAAGTCGCTGACGCCCTACGTCAACGTCGTCGAGGCCCGCGCCGCCAGCGGCCCGGTCCAGGTCCTGGGCTTCCCGACCGACGCCGGCGCGTACGGCGCGGACGGCGCCTTTGTCTTCGGGATCAAGGATGAGTTCGGCCAGCCGCTTGAGGTCCACTACGCCCAGCCCAAGCCCGGCAACTTCGAGCAGGCGATCAGCGTGGTGGCGATCGGCCGCTTCGATAGCGCCCGCAATGTGTTCGTCGCCGACGATCTGCTGGTCAAGTGCCCCTCCAAGTACCAGGAAGAGGGCGAGGCGGCGGCTGGGGCCGTCAAGTAGATGGAGATCGACATAATCCGACGGGCTGCGCGGGGACCGGGGACTGGGGAATGGGGACTGGAGACTGACTGCTCCCGATCTCTGATCCCCGATCCCCGATCCCCAGCTCCTGGCGGCGGGAGGCGGAGATGACGCTGTTTATCATTGGCACGCTCTTGATCGTGGCCTCGCTGGCGGCCTCGCTGGTCGCGGCGGCGTCCTACGCCCTGCTGGTCGGCGGGCGGCGCCCGGCGCTGGCCTGGGGCCGGCGCGGGGTCTGGGTCGCGCTGGCGGCGATGCTGGCGGCGGCCGGCCTGCTGCTCTGGCTGTTCTACGCCGGGCGCTACGAGTTCGCCTACGTCTTCAACTATTCCTCGGTCGACCTGGAGCTGCGCTACAAGCTGTCGGCGCTGTGGGCGGGCCAGCAGGGCTCGTTCATGATCTGGGTCCTGGTCGGGCTGGGCGCCGCGCCGCTGCTCATCCGCCGCTCGCGGGTCTACGAGCCCTACGTGCTGGCGCCGCTGATGCTGATCCAGGCCCTGATCATCGGCTTCATGCTGATGCAGAACCCGTTCAAGCTGCGGCTTGACGCGCTGGGCAATGTGATCGCCGCGACCGACGGCCAGGGGCTCAACGAGCTGCTGCACAACCCGTGGATGGTCATCCACCCGCCGATTCTGTTCGGCGGCTACGGCCTGCTGGCGGTGACGTTCGCCTACGCGCTGGGCGGCTTGTGGCGCCGCGACTACGACGGCTGGGCCCGCGCGGCGCTGCCCTGGACCGTCACCGCCTGGGTGGTGCTGTCGACGGCCCTGACCCTCGGCGGCTACTGGGCCTACGAGACGCTCGGCTGGGGCGGCTACTGGGCCTGGGACCCGGTCGAAAACTCCTCGCTGCTGCCCTGGCTGACCGCCTCGGCGCTGATCCACGGCCTGGTCGCCCAGCGCGCCCACGGCGGGCTGCGCCGGGCCAATCTCATCCTGGCGGTCGTGACCTACGCCCTGGTGCTGTACGCCTCGTTCCTGACCCGCTCCGGCGTGCTTGGCGATTTCTCAGTCCACTCTTTTGTCTCGGACGGCCTGGGGCCGGTGCTGGCGGGATCCGTGGTCGCAGCGCTGCTGATCGGCCTGGGGCTGCTGATTCGCCGCTGGCGCGACATTCCGATCAACAAGCTCTCGGAGCGGGTGCTCTCGCGCGACAGCCTGTTTGTGTTCGGCATGCTGGCCTTCGTGCTGATCGCGGTGGTAGTGGCGCTCGGCACCTCGATGCCGCTGTTCTCGATGATCCCCGGCGTGGGCGACGGCCTGCGCGGCTTTTTCAGCAAGGCCTTCGACATCGCCGCCAGCGAGGACGGCCGCTTCAGCTTGCAGCCGACCTTCTTCCGCCAGGTCACGCCGCCGCTGGGCCTGGTGGTGATCGCCCTGATGACGGTCGCGCCTCTGCTCGGCTGGCGCGGCGGCAGCATGGGCAAGCTTGGATTGGCCCTGCGCGGCCCGGCGATCGGCGCCATCCTGGCCCTGGCGGCGGCGCTGGCGCTGGGCGTCAATCGCGGCCTGGACCTGGCCTACGTCGGGCTGGGCGCCTTCGCCCTCGGCGCCAACCTCGTGATGATCAGCCGCACGCTGCGCGGCGGCTGGCTGCGGATCGGCGGCTACGTCGCCCATGTCGGCGCGGCGCTGCTGGTGATCGGCTTCGTCGGCTCGACCGCCTACAGCTCGCCCGATGTGCGCATGACCATCCCGCTCCACGAGACCCAGCAGGTCTTCGGCTACGATGTGACCTTCGAGGGCTACGCGACCCGCACCAACAACCAGGGCGCCGAGAAGGGCGTGATCGATCTGACGGTCGCCCGCTCCGGCGGCGGCCCCGCGCGCGACGCGGCGCCGCAGCTCTATCTCAACCCGCGCGACGGCCAGTGGATCACCACGCCGGCGATCATCCGGGCGCTGCGCGGCGACCTGTACATCTCCCCCGGCCAATACCTGCCGGCCTCCAATCCCAATCAGCTGGCGATGGTCCAGGGCCAGAGCGCGACCGTCGGCCCCTACACCTTCACCTTCCAGCAGTTCGATGCGCCCCAGCAGCACGAGGGCTCGTCCGAGGCGCTGATCGGCGCGCGGCTGACCCTGAGCTACAGCGGCACCATCGCCACCATCGCGCCGCAGATGAAACTGACGGCGGGCGAGGCGCCCCTGGCGCTGCCGCTCGATCTGCCGGACGGCAACAAGATCGCCCTGATCGCCCTAGCGCCCGAGCGGCGCGAGATCCAGCTGGAGATCGCCGGCCTCGATCTGCCGATCGAGCCGGAGCGGGCCGATATTTTCGTCAGCACCAAGCCGGCGGTGGCGCTGGTCTGGATCGGCACCGTGGTGATGACGCTCGGCGGCTCGCTGGCCGCCACCAGGCGCTTCATCGAGGGCGCGGCCAAGCGGCGGGCGGTGGCCGTGCCGGGACTGGGCGGCGCCACCCAGGGGCTGGCGGCCGAGTAATTGTGTTTTTCGCAGAAAGCGGGGGTGTGTGGGGACCATTTTGCTGACAGGCGGGGCGGGGTTCATCGGATCGCATGTGGCCGAGGCCCTGCTCGGGCGCGGCCACCAGGTGACGGTGCTGGATGATCTCAGCGGCGGCTTCGCCGACAATGTGCCGGCGGGGGCGGAGTTCGTCAAGGGCAGCGTCACCGACGAGGGGCTGGTCAACCGCCTGTTCGACGAGCGGCGTTTCGACTACGTCTACCACCTGGCCGCCTACGCCGCCGAGGGGCTGAGCCACTTCATCAAGCGCTTCAACTACACCAACAATGTGATCGGCAGCGTCAATCTGATCAACGCCGCGATCAACACCGGGGTCAAGGGCTTTGTCTTCACCTCGTCGATCGCGGTCTACGGCGCCAGCCCCGAGCTGCCGATGCGCGAGGAGACCACGCCGCACCCCGAGGACTCGTACGGCATCGCCAAGCTGGCGGTCGAGCAGGAGCTGGTGTCGTGCAAGGCGATGTTCGATCTGCCCTACATCATCTTCCGCCCCCACAATGTCTACGGCACGCGCCAGAACATCGCCGACAAATACCGGAATGTCGTCGGCATCTTCATGAACCAGATCCTCCAGGGCAAGCCGATGACGATCTTCGGCGACGGCACCCAGAGCCGGGCCTTCAGCGCGATCAGCGACCTGGCGCCGATCATGGCCGAGGCGATCGACGTGCCGGCGGCCTGGAACCAGGTGTTCAACATCGGCGCCGACCAGGCCTACAGCCTCAACGAGCTGGCCCGCCACATCGCGGCGGCCATGGGTGTCGAGCCGGACATCACCTACGTGCCGGCCCGCAACGAAGTGCTGCACGCCTATTCGTCCCACGAGAAGGTGGCGCGGGTCTTCGGCGAGCGCCCGCTCACCTCGCTGGAGGACGGGCTGGCGGCCATGGCCGAGTGGGTCCGCGGCCACGGCGCCCGCGCCAGCCAGCCGTTCGAGGGCATCGAAGTCACCAAGAACTTCCCCGCCGCCTGGAGCGTCAAGTGAGCGACGGCCCATCCTCGATCTACAGCCAGGCCTATCATGCCGCCCACCTGACCCAGGAGCCGAGCAGGACGGTCGTCTGGCGGGTGCTGGCCCGGCACCTGGCCCGGTTCATCCCGCCCCACAGCCATGTGCTGGAGATCGGCGCCGGCTACTGCGATTGGATCAACCAGACCCGGGCGGCGCGCAAGGTCGCCGTCGACCTGTGGGAGGAGTTCCCGCGCTACGCCGCCGCCGACGTGCAGCCGCTGATCCTCGATGTCGGCGCCGGCCTGCCGAGCCTGGGCCGCGCGCAGTTCGACGCGGTGCTGGCCTCCAATCTGCTGGAGCATTTCGACCCGGACCGGGCGGCCTCGGTGGCGGCCGACGTGGCGGCGCTGCTGCGGCCCGGCGGGCGCTTCATCATCGTCCAGCCCAATTTCCGCTACGCCTACCGCTCCTATTTCGACGACTACACCCACCGCGCGGTCTTCACCGATGTCTCGCTGCCGAACCTGCTGCGCGCGCAGGGGCTGCGGATCGAGGAGGTCCGGCCGCGCTTCATGCCGTACTCGATGCGCGAAAGCCGCCTGCCGATCAAACCCTGGTTGATTGAAGCCTATCTGCGCTCGCCGCTCAAGCCGCTGGCGGGCCAGATGCTGGTCGTGGCCCAGAAAGTGTGAGGAACGCCCCGATGCATGGGTCGAAAACTGTCAGCGTCGTTTTCCCGGCCTACAACGAGGAGAACTACATCCGCCAGGCCGTCGAGGATTTTTTCATCGCCGGCGTGGTGGACGAAGTGGTGGTGGTCAACAACAACTCGCGCGATCGCACCGCCGAGGAGGCCGCCAAAACCGCCGCCCGGGTGGTTCTGGAGACCAAGCAGGGCTACGGCAACGCCTTGCAGCGCGGCCTGCGCGAGGCGACCGGCGACATCATCATCCTGGCCGAGCCTGACAGCACCTTCGTCGGCCGCGACGTGCTCAAGCTGCTGGCCTACGCCGACGATTTCGAGATGGTCTGCGGCACCCGCACCACCCGCGAGCTGATCTGGGACGAGGCCAACATGGGCTGGTTCCTGCGCCTCGGCAACTGGGCGGTCGCCAAGCTGCTCCAGTTCCTGCACGGCGGGCCGTCGCTCAGCGACTGCGGCTGCACGCTGCGGCTGGTCCACCGCCAGGCGCTCCAGAAATTCCAGGGCGAGCTGACGGTCGGCGCCTCGCACTTCCTGCCCGAGATGATGGTCCTGGCGCTCAAACATAAGCTCAAGGTGATCGAGATCCCGGTCAACTACCGGGGCCGGGTCGGCGAGTCCAAGATCACCGGCAATCTCAAGGGCACGCTCAAAACCGGGCTGCGCATGATCAGCCTGATCGTCAGGCGCAAGGTGTTCGGCTGATGGATGGGGCGCGCGCCGCCTATCCGCGATCGGTGCTGCTCGCGCTCGGCCTGGCGCTGCTGCTGTATGCGGCGGTCTGGGCCCTGTCGCAGCACAAGCTGATCTACACTGACGAGGTGGTGTTCGCCCGCGACATGGCGAGCATCGCCGGCGGCGACTGGAGCGCGCCCGGCATCCCGCACCCGCCGCTGTACACCAGCCTGGGCGGATTGGCGGTGCGGATCTTCGGCGCCAATTTGCCGGCCATGCGCCTGGCGGGCGCCCTGAGCTTCGCCCTGACCCTGGCGCTGATCCCGCTGGCCTGCGCCGCGCTGCTGCCCGGCGCCCCGCCGCGCACCCCCTGGGTGGCGGCGATCATCGCGCTGGGGCTGTACGCGATCCACCCGCTCGCCGTCCAGGGCAGCCTGCTGCTTGACATCGACAACACGATTTTCACGCCGGCGATGCTCTTGTTCGTCGCGCTGCTGGCCCGCAGCGAGGAGTGGCCGATCGGCCGCCGCGCCGCCGCCGTGGCCCTGAGCTTCGCCCTGATGCTCTGGACCAAGCTGCTGCCCGGCGCGCTGGTGGTCACCGCCGCCGCCGCCGCCGTCACGGTTTGGCGCCGGCGCGGGCTGGCGGGCGCGTCGCTCGGCCTGGCGCTCGGCGGGCTGCTGTTCGCCGGCACGCTGCTGCTCGTCGCCCAGGCGACCGGCTTTCCGCTGGCCAAGTTCCAGACCACCTTCAACCGCGTCTCGGCCCCGGCCAGCGGCGGCGGGGGCAAGCTCGTCTCGCGGCTGGTGATGGGCGGCGGGATCACCCTGGTCTGGCTGGCGATCCCGTTCGTCCTGCTGTGGCTGGCGGCGCTGTGGGGGAGGCTGCGGAGCTTTTTCCGCACCTGGCGGGCCGAGCGGATCGACATCGCCTTCGCCGCCGCGCTGGGCGGGCTGCTGCTTTTCTCCGCCGGCAACGAGCTGCCGATGGGCTTTCCGCGCTACCACTACCCACTGCTGGTCCTGATGATCATCCCGGTGGCGGATGGGCTGGCGCGGGCGCTGGGGGAGATCAGGGATCAGGGATCAGGGATCAGGGGTCAGGCGTCTGAAAGCGAGGGCGCGGAGGCCAAATCGATTCGCAAGGGGCCGGGCTGGCGCTGGCTGGCGGGATTGGCGCTGGCGGCGGCGCTGCTGTTCGCGGTCTTCCAGCCGGATCCGCTGCTGCCCCAGTATTTGCTCACCTTTGAGACGACCAGCATGGCGGCGCGGGCGCGGGGCGCGGCCGGGGCGCTGGCGCTGCCGCTGCTGGCGCTGGCCGGGGCGGCGGCGCTG
>DASWWB010000975.1:0-8871 GCA_036406115.1 Herpetosiphonaceae bacterium | reverse complement strand
GCAAGGGCTATGCGCGGGCGGCTGTCGCCGGCTGGGCCGCCGCGCTGCGCCAGGGCGGGCGGCAGCCGTTGTACAGCACCAGCTGGGACAATCTGGCCTCACAGGGCGTGGCCCGCAGCCTGGGGATGGACTGGTATGGCGAAGATTGGTCCGTCACCTAGCCGCCGCTCAACGCTAAGGAGCCCGAAACGCAGGCGGGATGACACGCAGGCCGGGCAGAAGCGGGAGGCGGCCGAGATTGTCGCCGAGCAGATCCAGCTCCACGGCCCCCGCCGCAGCAAGGAGATCTAGACAGCCGGCGGCACCCAGTACGAGCCATCGTCGTGCTGCGGCTGCGGAAACAGGGCGGCACGCTCCTGGGCCAGTCGTGGCCGGACGAGGTGGGTCATCAGCTGGCTCAGCAGGAGGCCGCCCAACCCCATCATCAGTCCCAAATCGAACGGTTGGCCGAGGACGGCGTTCGCCCCGAACCACCACCACTCCAGGCCGCAACTGATGAACCACCCCAGGACCAGCAGGTCCAGCACGCGGGTGATGATCTGATTCATCACGAGCAGCACCACGACGACCACCACCCCAAAGGTGAGCATCTCCTGCGGCAGCGTCGTGGTGCTGCTCCACCGATCGAGCAGGACGACCAGCGGTCCGGTCAGCAGCAGGGTGCCGCCGACGGCGCCCCAAAACGGCAGCCGGCGCATGGCATGCCGCGCGGCACGGCGCCAAAGCTGCTGCTGCTGCGCGCGGGGCAGGTCATGGAGTTCGGGAATACTGGCCAAGGTCCAATAGAACGCCATTCGGTTCTCCGCTGCTAGGCGCGTCTGTGATCGCCACAGGCAACGCGGTGGATGTCAATCCGCGCCAGGTGATTTCGTTGCTACTACGCTTCGTGGGCGGATGCGACCGGCTGGATGGACCAGACAAGCCCGAGATTCGGTAAGAGGATGAGCTCATACAGCGCGCCCTTCGCCAATGCTGCGCGATCATCACTGCGGAGCTTGACGGGCCCTAGCCAGGCAAAGTGATACCGGCGAGCGGGCCGTCGCCCCGCGGTGATCGGCCCTTCGAGCGTGGTTTTCAGAAAGGGGAGGGTCAGCCGTTGGGGGCCCGCGCGCAGATCGGCGCGGAGTTTGGCCACCAGTCCTGTTTTGACATAGAGCAACCGCAGGAGCAAGGCGAAACCGAGCAGCATGCACAGTGCGAGGATCAAGCCCCGGATCCCGGCCGCGCGCGTAAGGCCAATGGCGAACCCAATCCACCAGAGCGGCAGAAAGAGGGCAGGGATGAACGATGGGAGGATGAGGCGCAGGAGCGCGCCCTGCCCCAGAGCCGCTGGGGTCGGGACCGGTGCGCCCGGGCGCGGACTGAGCGGATGTCGACAATAGATACAGGTGCGGTGCCACGGAAGACAGGGGCGTTGGCATGCGGGACAGGATGCTGGTTCCATGAAGCGTGCTTCTCCAAACAGGGCGTGCGACTATCCGCACGCGACCTCGAATCTATGTGCTGGAGCGGAGCGCTGGCAGCAGCGCCCCCCAGAGCTTTGCTCGCTGGCCGGGCCGTCTCAATTGAGGCGAAAGACCACGATGCCGGCCCAGACCGTCGCACTTACCAGGGAGGCCCAGAAATACCGATCCCCGCCCGCAGGAATGGGCCGAGGCGGTGTCGCTTCTTCTGCGTGAACCGCCTGCTGCCCGCGCCGCCGCGCCATCCAGAGGAGGGCGCCTCCTACCAGGCAGCTGACGATCAATCGCTCCTGAGCGCCCCGTGAGTGTGTTCCGTCACTTACCACGAGGCCAATGCCGCCAAGATAGCCGATGGCGAGCAGGATAATCCAACTCGTGATCAGCCACCATTGCCACGAGCGGCGAGGCGGCCCCGCGTTTGGCACCTGATACATATCACCCTCCTCAGCTGCGCGCCTGTCGCTGGCCGGCGATCGCCATTAATCGTTGTCTGTCGTGTCAGCATGGGCACTGCCCAGCGCCCGATCAAGCGCCGCCCGCAGCAACGCCAGATCGGTGGCCAAGGCCTGTCGCTGGGTAAGGCGGAGCACGAGCGCGATGATCCGCGCCCACCAGTGAAAGGCGAGGTCGAGGTGATGCTCAATCGTGGTGCCGCTGTTGGTGGCCGTGAGGTGAAAGCTCAAGGTGGCCCGCTGAAAAATCGGCGACCGCTGGAGGGCAAAGGTGAGCTGGTGGGGCGGCGCGAAGGTCTCAATCTGAAAGGTCTGGCGCTTTCCGGCTGGGGACGTGGTTTCGACCAGGGTCCCGACCCCAACGGCGTCCGATGGCGTTACCTGAACGGAGGCCACACTGCGATCCCACTGCGGGGCGGTGTGGGGGTCGGCCACAAAGGCCCACACGTCTTCAATCGGATAGGGAACTACCAAGGTGGCGGTAATGTGCATGGTCGCTCATTTCTCGCTGCGCCCAGCGCTGGGCCTCATCGGTTGGCGTGAGCATACCGGGTGGCCGCTCGACCGTCAATGGTCGTTATTCCCCGTGAATCACCAGAAAGGAGGCGGCAATGAAACCGCCGTTCTGGCTGCTGGCCTGCTGCTCAGCAGCCTGTTTGTTGCCCCGCTGTCGCCCAGGACGGCGGCACCTGCGCCCTGATGCTGATTGTGCGTGACCTCGCCGTCGCCGAGCGGCGCGACACGCCCGCCCGCCAGGCGCCGGCTGCCGCGCCGCTATGGCCCCTCCTTCGTGGGGACCGTGCTGTGCCGGCTGATTTGCCCCGGCGGCGGGCTCCGGCTATTGACGGCAGCCAGCCGGAGCCGCCCCTCCGCTTGTTTGGATCAACGCGGCGGCCTAGCCGTGACGGTTTGGATGGAGCTGGAGCGCGCCGGAGGAGGGACGCTGAGGCTTATGACGCGAAGGCGCGAAACACCAGATAAATCCCGCCGAGGATGCCGATCACGATGGCGACCATATCGGCGGCCGTCGCGGCATCTTCAACGGCTGGCGGCATGGGATAGCCCTCATGGCGGCGCAGCTCGCGGGCCATTCGCGGTCCCCACTCGGGGCGCACGATGATGGTGATGGTGATGGCGAATAAGAGGACGGCGGGGATGAGATAGAGCATGGGACTCTCCTTTCACGCCATGGGTACGCAGGAGTCACTCCGGAGTTCCGAATGGTGGCGCTGGTCATCCTGGCCGGCTGTGGCGGTCCCACCGACGCGGCGCCGGCCGCGCCCACCGATTCGTCGGCTGCGGCCAGTTCGAGTCGCTGAAGTAGCTGTCCGTCCCGACGGACACTGGTGCAGCGCGATCTAGCCGCCGCGCTGCACCAGCCACCAGAGGGCCATGAGCCCTGCGCCGCCGAGGATGACGAACTGAAGCCGCCAGAGCAGCCGAGCGGGGTTCGGCCACCGGAGATAGACGAGCCGGGCAAGCAGCCCACAGGCGATGCTGCTCACGCCGAGGATGACGGCCCAACTGAATGGGTCACGGCGATCAAGGCTTGGCAGTTGAAAAATGGCAATGCCGAGCAGGATGGCCAAGGGGAGGAAGATCATGGGACGGGAGACGCGGTGCTGTCCTGGCGGATGCCACGGATCTGACGGGTGGCGAGACGGGTTGGGCATATGGGTTCCTCGTTCAGGATGATGCAGGACATACGCCAGCTGTCCGACCGGGTTGCGGGTAGAGCCGACGATCCGAAAGGACGATATGGACGCAACGCTCCACGCCGCGCCGGCTACCGGCGCGGCTGCGGCTGTCTGATCACGCCGCCGCTGGCGCTTCTGTTGACGGGCCTGGCGGCCTGGCTGACCCTGCCGCAGGCGCTCCGGTTTGCGGTGTTTGTCGTCGGTGGCCAGGAGGCCGATCCTTGGCCGCTGGCCGGCGCCACGGCGCTGATCATCGGCGCCCAGGCGCTGCGCCGCGTGCTGCCGGCGCTACGTGGGCGGCTGCGGCGGTACGGCCGTTTGGTCATGTGCGACCACCTGGACCCACTGCTGCGACATATCAGGAAAGGCGGGCAGCGCATCATAGGCCGGCAGCGGCGTGCCGCGTGGCCAGCGGTCCCGGAACAAGATCCGCAGTCCCAGCAGGTAGGCGTCTTGATGATCGAAGGGCGCCACGATATGCTGGGTATGCCGCTGCTGCTCCAGGGTGCCCCACCGTTGGCCCCCGCTGGGAAAGCCCCAGCGGGGGGCACACAGCAGCAGCGGCAGCGGATGGGCCAGGATGGGATCAATGATCCAGCGATACCACGGGTCATAGACGAAAAGCCCGTGATGGGGGCGGGTACTGCCATCGGCCCAGGTCGGGGCGACGACCAGCTCCAGCTCCCAGGCAGCAGCGAGCGGCGCGATCAGCGGCGGGACCGCAGGATTGCTGGTGATCAGTACGAGCGGGTGCATTGACCATCCTCCATTACGACGCATCCAAGACGCCGGCCCAGAGCTGATCCATCGGCGGAAAGACCGGCACTGGGCGGCCGTACCCGCCAACGGCAGCGGTTGATGTGTCTATCGAAGCAGCGCGACCACGATGGTCCATACCAGCACGAGCGGCAGCACCAGGAGGCCCGCCTCGTTGAGCGTTCGTTGCAGTGTTCGTCGCTCCGGCAGCGGTGGGCGTCCATTGAGCTGCCGCAGGTGCAGCCAACGAAGATTGCTGCTGATGGTTTCTTGGTCACTGCGGGGCAGCCGGTCATAGTCCGGCCACTCCAGCAGGAGATCCGAGAGCCACGAGACCACGTGCCACCAGCGATGCGGCCGATAGGTTTCTTGGATCTCCCGCAGATAGTGCAGGATAAACATGGGGATGCGCTCATGATCGGCGACCGGCACCGCAAACGGCACGACCTCGCGGCAGGTGGGGAGCTGGGCGTGGATCTCGCGGCCAATCTCCTCCCACGTCCGGCCAAGATCAATGATGGCCGCGTAGGTGTCATCGACGATCAGGCAATTCTTGACGGTTGTGGCGTCGCTGATCTGCGGGCAGGTGATGTCGACGTGTGCGCCCTGCACCCGCATGGTGACGGTGAGTTTCAACAGTCCCTCCCTGCACGCTTCGGCGCGTGATGCGCGCTATCATTGGTGGCCAGGAGGCGAAACCCTGGCCGCTGGCAGGGGCGACAGCGTTGATCCTTGCCTCCCAACTCCTCCCCCGCGTGCTGCCGGCGTTGGCGGCACGGCTGCGATCCATCGCCTTACGGTTTGCGCGGCCGGGGTGGGAACAGCTCGGCGACCACAAGATAGCCGATGCAGATCAGGATGAGCCCGCTGAGGATGAAGGGCGCACTGGCATAAAAAAATTCGGCAGGCTTCATGAGTCCGCTGTAGCGGGTCAGATAGAAGAGGAGCGCGAAGCCGAGAAAGCTCACACCAGCACCACGATGATTCATTGACTCGTCTCCCATGATTCTCCCGCCCAGGGTGGCGCGGGATGGTCATGGTACGACGCTTTTCCCTAGAGGTTTGCCTGATACACCATCCCCTCCTGCCGCAGGCGGGCGCGACAGCGCTGATCGTCGATGCCCAGCTTTTTTCCCGCCTGCTGCCCGGGTTCCAGCACGGGCAGCGGCGCCGCGTCTTCGGGCGGCGGTGGGCCAGGGGGACGCGGCCGCCTGCCGCTGGCTAATTATCAAACCAGACGACGAGGCGCACCCGGTCCGGGCCGTAGCGTTGCCCCAGGATGTCCATCATCGCGAAGAGATCGCTCCAGACCCCAATCTGGTCCCGCCATGGGGGGATGGATTCGGCGGCGGTGGGTTGGTCCGTGGGCGCCGCTGCGGCGTCGGGGGCGGGCTGCACCAGGCCCGGGATGGGAAGGCGATCGGGAATGGCCTGAATTTCATCCCAGCCGATCCAGGTATGGCCCCAGGCGCCTTCGCTCTGCTCGACCTCCCAGCTCGGCGCCGGCGGGAGGCCGCGGAGTTCCGCCACCGGCGTCCAGTGGCGCGTGGAGGGCCAGCCAAAGAGCACGGCGACCAGGAGATCATGGTAGGGCATGACGTAGTGCAGTTTGATGTGGGGTATCCAGAACGGCGCCTGGTCGGGCCGCGGAGGCCGCCGGAGGATTTCGACCCAGCCTTGAATATCAAGTGTCATCGGCGTGCCTCCTTATGGATCAATCGGTGGTTCGGGTGCTCTACGCAGCAGCACCGTGGGGGTTCTGGACGGCGTGAGGATCGACGGGGCGGCGCGGCGATCCTGCGCTCGATTGGCTGCCAGGTGGCCGCGCGGCCTGGGTTTGGCTGGTACGAGGCGGATCATCTGAACGATGCGCTGCCGCCGATTGAGGGCATCCACCGCCCAGCCCAGTTGGCGCAGGTCTCTGAGGTTGTCCGGGGCGCCGAGATTGGGGGCCAGATCCAGCCGGTCTTGGTGCGGGAGACCGTGTATCTGGACCGCGATGGGCCGGAGCCGGCGCAGGGCGCGTGGTAGATAGGCCGCGACGGGTCGGCTGATGACCCGTTCTGTCCCTGGTGATGACGCCCCCAACCCCAACGGCGATTACGATCGAGCCCTACACGCGAAACAGACCGATGGAGAGATGACGGTGGCCGTATGCGCGCTGAAACGAGTATTTCGGCTTCGTTTCAGCGCGCATGGTGAGGGCAGGTGCGATAGAGATTCTTTTCCAGGGTGAAGGTTATGGCGCACAGCCAGGATTCGTGCGAACGTCACAGGGTGTTGGTCGTGGCGTATTGGTCGGCACCGGGGTGTCGGTTGGTGGCCGTGGTGTATTGGTTGGCCGTGGCGCCTCGGTTGGCGTCGGGGGCGCCTCGGTTGGCACCGGTATCTCGCTGGGGATGGCTGGCGCCTCGGTTGGCGGTGGCGCCTCCGGCTGTGGTTGCGGCTCCGGCTGGACAGGTGGCGGCACGGGGGTGTTGGTCGGCGCCGGCTGCGGCTGCGCTGGCGGCGGATTGGTGGGTGGGGCGGGCCGGGCCGTCGGCGGGACCGGGCGGCGCGTTGCCGTGGGCTGCGGGCGGGCCGTTGCCGTGGCGGGCCGTTGCGTTGCACTCGGCACGGGGGTATCTGTCGATGGGACTGGGGTATCTGTCGATGGGGCTGGGGTATCCGTCGATGGGGCGGTGGGGGTGCGGGTGGCGGTGACCATGATGACGGCGGTGGCGGCCGATTCACTGCTGGGCGCTGCTGCGTCCGCGCCCGAAGGCAGTGGGGTGATGGTAGGCGGTGAGGTGAGCGCGCTATCTACTGGCGCCGGCTGCACGATGGTCCAGGCGCCGCCGAGGAGGACGATTGCCACGACAGCTGCCGCCAGCATCAGCGGCAGCCGGCTCCTGCGGCGGGGGATCATCGGGATGTCGCGCTGCGGCGTTGACGCCGTGTGGGCAGGAACCGGTACGGGGGCCAGGGCAGCGGCGCGGTGGGTGCCTGGCGGTCCGGCGATGAATTCGTGCGGCCGGGATGGAGGGGGCGTTGCGGGTGCTGTGCTGGATGAACCGCGGCCGCCAGCGACCACCGGGATGCCGCTGCTCGTTCCGCTGCGCGGGGTGACGCCGGCGGCGCGCAGGGCATCAGCAAACGCCAGGCCGTTCTGGGGCCGGTCGGCGGGGTCTTTGCTGAGGCTGCGATCGATCAGCGCGGCGACGTTGCGTGGGAGGGTTGGGACGATGGTGGCAATGGGTGCCGGCGATGTCTGGACGATTTCTGCCATGATGATGCGCAAATCGCTGCCTGCCTCCCGAAACGGGTTCGCGCCGGCCAATGCCTCGTAGAGCGTCAAGGCGAGTGCATAGACGTCAGTCGTCGGGCTAGCGGTTGCCCTGCGGGTGTCAAGGAGCTCTGGCGCCATATAGTCGATGGTCCCGATGCCCATGCCGGTGGCGGTCATGGCGGTGGCGTCGCCCAGGCGGGCAATGCCAAAATCACAGAGAACCGGAATCTGGTTGGCCCGAAAGAGGATATTGGCGGGCTTAATATCGCGGTGGATGATGCCTTTCGCGTGGGCCATCCCAAGGGCATCGCCGAGATCCATCATCATGGGCAGCAGGAAGCGCTGGGCAATGGTCCCATCATGGATCCGTTGGTGCAGGGTGCCGCCAGGCACGAGCTCCATGGCGATAAAGAGCAAGTCATCCGCTTTGCTGAAGGGACTGGGCACCGCGCCGGCCTCATAGAGTTTGATGATACTGGGATGGTCGAGACCATCGAGGAGTTTGATCGTACGCGCTTCGCGGAGGAAGCGCTGGCGATCTTCGAGAGTCACGGGAATGAAGGGCGGCAGGATTTTGAAGGCGACCTCGCCAAAAGCTTTGTGTCGCGCACGGTAGACCCAGGCCATACCGCCTTTCCCGATGCGGTCGATGATCCGATAGTCGCCGAGTCGCTTACCCTCAAGGGTGCTCATGCAAGGCTCCTTTATAGCTGCATGCTCCGATAGTACTAGTTGGGATAGGACCATTGTAAGGCATGTGCGCTTGAGCGGCGAGTCATCGTCGTTACGGGGTGGTGGGAATCTTAAGGCGGAGAGGGACGGATGGTGTGCGCTGGCTCAGACACGTTCGATAGTCCCAACGTGGATATGATGGGGCAGCCTGGAGGAGCGACAAGACGCTGCGCCGCGCCCCCAGCCGAAAACCGGCACCTGGCTGGGGCTGGCGGCGCATCAGAAGGGCAGCGCCCCGGTGACCAGAACCCACCCCAGGACGCCGATGGCGACCAGGGCGACGATGGCCAGCACCCCGACCACGCCCCGGCCGAGATCGACGAGCGTTCATCGGCCCCGGCATATTGTCGCCGGGGCCGATGGACGGTGTCCGAGTCTTGCCGCAGTGGAGCCGGCGACCGGTTACGGCCGCCAGGCGAGAATGCGATAGCCGTTGGCTAGGCAGGATGGCTGCGCCCGGTTGTTCAGGGCAACGATGTAGACGCACTGATCCGGAATGTCGC
>DASWWB010000974.1:0-2366 GCA_036406115.1 Herpetosiphonaceae bacterium | reverse complement strand
ATCAGCAGCGCCAGGGCGTAGAGGCTCACCGCCAGGCTCGGCCCGAGCCGGCGCAGCACCAGCGCCGCCAGCGACGGCCAGATCAGGTACAGCGACCATGAGGCGCCCGAGACGCTGCCGCCGATCGGATCCAGCGCCGCCACCAGGCTGACGATCAGCATGAAGTTGGCGGTGGCCGCCGCGGTGGCCCACGGGCGGCGCGCGGCCCAAAACAGCGCCGCGCTGATGCCGATCGCCGCCGCCCCGCCCACTGAAGCGGCCACTTGCTCGGCGACGGTCTCCTGGAACATCAGTCCCACCACCCATAAGATCGCGCCCATCGCGCCCTGGATGGCGGCCAGCAGGCGAATGCGGCGGGCGAGGGCCTGGGTTGCGTCGTTGTGATCCATGGTGCATCCTCAAAGTGGGTCAGTCGGGAATACGCGAATCATACTCCGAACCAGCGCTTTGGACAAGCGGCGCCGCCTCCCCGCCGCCGGGCCGCAGTTCCGCAGGCCGCTAGCAGGATTTGCCGACCTTCGCCCCGCCCTCGAGCGTTTGGCTGACCTGGCCCGTCGCCGGGTCGTAGCTGAGGAGCAGCGTGTAGCGGGAACAACCGAGATAGCGGATGAAGCCATGCCGCTGCGCCGAACGGTCCTCGCTGCCCGGTGGCTGCTGCGTGATCCAAGGAGCCGGGTCCCAGCCGCGGATGGCGAGGGTGTCGGTGTACCAGCGGGCGACCGCGAGCCCGTCGTCGGGCGTCTGGAAGACGAGGTGATCTGCGGTGAGGGTGGCGGTGTGGGTGAGGACCGCCGTGGTCTGCGGATAGGCTGGCGGGAGCAGGGTGAAGATGGGCTGGGCCAGGCGATGCGAATACGGGCGCGTCAGGGCGAACGTGAGGCAGGCGACGAGCAGCAGGGCGCAGCCGAGGAAGATCAGCCGTTCCAGATATTTGGGCAGCATAGCACACGCTCCGATCGGACAGCGGGCAACAGGGCGTCCGTGGGAATACGTTGGCTCGCGGCTGGCGTTGCCCAGTCCGGCGCTAGGCGCGCGGCGGCGTTGCGGACGACTGTTCCGCCTCGACAAGCCGCGCCAGCTTCGCGAGCGACAGCTGCCAGCCCGTTTCGTTGTCGGCGGGCGCGAGTCCGGGCGGCAGATCGGCATGCACCCCGACCACCTCGGTGCCGCCGGGAGTCTCCGTGAGCGTGAAGGTGACGGTCATCTCGCCGTGCATGGCGGGATCGTCGGTTTCAAATTCGATGGCCTGGACCACTTGAGTGTCGGGGATGAGGGTGACGAATCGCCCATGGTAGGTGTCGGTCTGGGCGCTTGTTTTGCCGACGCCCTCCGGATCGGCATAGGTCAGCGAGATGCGGAAGGCGCCGCCTTCGCGGGGCTCGAAGGAATGAATGTGGCTGGTCATGTCGTCGGGGACCATCCACTGGGCGACGGCCGCAGGATCGATGAGCGCGCGATAGACCGCGGCGCGCGGGGCCTTGATCTGCTGTCGGACACGGGTTGACGCGAGCGCCATGGCTGCTTCCTCCAAGGGCTGCGAGCGAATCGACCGCTCGAATCGATCGGCGAGATGCGAACATCCGGCAGGCTCCGATCACCAGCACGAGCCGTGCCGGCACCGGGCCGCCTGGTTTGACCGCGCGCCATATGTAACTATAATGGTTACATATGGTATTGACAGGAGCGTGGCTATGCAGATTGAAATCTGGTCGGATTTAGTGTGCCCGTGGTGCTACATCGGCAAGCGGCGCTTCGAGGCGGCGCTTGCGGGATTCGCCCATCGCGATGCGGTGAGCGTGCGCTGGCGCTCCTTCGAGCTGGAGCCCGACGCGCCGCGCCAGACCAGCGAGCCGCTGGTCGAGTCGCTGGCGGAGCGCAAACGCATGCCGGTCGCCCAGGCGCAGGCGATGATCGAGCAGGTCACGGGTGTCGCCGCCGCCGACGGCCTGGCCTACCGGCTGGACCTCGCCCAGTCCGGCAACACCTTCGACGCGCACCGGCTGGTCCATCTCGCCGCCGAGCGCGGCCTGGGCGAGGCTGTGACCGAGCGGCTGATGCGCGGCTACTTCAGCGAGGGCGCGGCGATCGGCGAGCGCGAGCCGCTGGCGAGCCTGGCGGCCGAGGCCGGGCTGGAGGCTGAGGCCGTCGCCGGGCTGCTGGACGGCGACGCCTACGCCGACGCGGTGCGCGGCGATGAGCGGCTGGCGATGGAGCTTGGCATCCAGGGCGTGCCCTTTTTTGTGATCGACGGCAAATATGGCATCTCGGGCGCCCAGCCCGCCGCCGCGCTGCGCGAGGCGCTGGAGCAGATCTGGGCGCGCGAGCATCCCGCCCCGGTGGCGGCGGGCGAGTCCTGCGACGACGGC
>DASWWB010000973.1:0-5517 GCA_036406115.1 Herpetosiphonaceae bacterium | reverse complement strand
GGCAGGGCCCGCGCCCTCGCGGCTGGCGAGGGCGCGGGCCGCTCGATTCCAATCCCGCTACTTGTGCGGATCGCCGTCGCCTGCCTGGAGCAGGCCCAGCGCGCCGCGGCCGACGCCGTTGAAGGCGTGGGTGACGATCGGGTACAGGCCGTCCTCCGCCGTGCTGAACTCGACGATCGCTCCCTGGGCCGGCGCCAGATCGACGACCTGGGCGCCGTAGCCGCCGGGGTTGTCGCGGGTCAGCGCGATGCCCTCTTTGATCACGGTGTCAAAGATCGTGCCCACGATATGGAAGGCGCTGTCGCCGCTCGGGCCGGCGTTGAGGACGAAGATCCGCACGCGCTCGCCGGTTTTCACCGCCAACGGATGGTCTTTGTACTGATTGGCGACCCCGTTGAACACCAGATAGTCGGGGGCCGGGGCGGCGGCGGCGGCCTTCTCAAGGCTGGTCAGGTCGCCCTGCGGCCCAAGATACCACTCGCTCTGCACCAGGGCGAATTCGCGGTCGACGGGCGGCAGCCCGTCCTTGGGCTCCACGATCACCATCCCGTACATCCCGTTGGCGATGTGGTGCAGGGCCGGCGGCGTGCCGCAGTGGTACATCCAGACGCCGGCGTAGCCGGCTTTCCACTCATACACTTTGTCTTCGCCGGGATTGATCGAGGTCATCTCGTCGTTCCAGGCGACCTGGCTGGAGTGGAAGTCGATCGAGTGCGGCACGGCGCTGCCGCTCGGGTTGACAAGATGGATGCGGACCGTGTCGCCGACGCGCACCCGCAGGACCGGCCCGGGCACGGTGCCGCCGAAGGTCCAGACCTTCTGCACGAAGCCCGGCGCCACGGTCATCGGCTTTTCTTCGACCACTAGCTCGATCTCGTGGACGGTGGCGTCGTCCCGCGCCGGCGCGGCGGCGTCGAACAGCTCGTACTCGGGGGCGTTCGGATCGGACTGGATGTCAGTCGCGGGCGGCGGGCCGCCATGATCCTCGGCGGCGGGCGCCTCGTCGTTCTGCGCGGCGGTCGCCGCCACCGTGATCGCGCCTTTCATGCCGGCGGCGGCATGGCCCGGCACCGAGCAGATGAATTCCAAGCCGCCGGCGGGAATATCGACTGTGCCGCTGGCGGTTTTGCCGGCGTCGGCCGTGATCTTGGTGCCGTCGGGAAAGGTGACATCGTGGAGGATCACGCCGTCGTTGACCAGGGTCACCGTGTAGCGGCCCGGCGCCGCCACTTCGAGCTTGGCCGGCTCGAAGCCCATCTCGAACGAGCGGATCTTCAATTCTCCGAGGACCGGCTGGCTCTGGGCGGCGGGAGCGGCGGCGGCGGCAGTGGGCGTCGCCATCGCCTGCTGGCCCATCATCATCGGGCCGGAGTGGACGGGGATGGGCGTCGCGCGGTTGAGCGTGCCGCCGCAGGCGGCCAGCCCGAGGGCCAGCGCCAGCAGGGCGAACAGCGTGGTGAAACGAAGCGGGCGGTTCATGGCAATGCTCCTTGCAATGATGCGAACCTGCATGGCGAGGAGCCGTTTCCCGCGTGTCCCTGAGCGATGGGAATGAAGCTCCCTGCCAACGCTTGCTGCGGTTGATCAATGTCGTGGCACTACGATAGCAGCGCCGCCGCCCCAAGGCTGCGACTTTTCTCACAAGTTCGGCAGGGCCGAAGCGAGCCCGGCCCTTGCCTTTTCGCCGATATTTGCGACAATCCTCCCGGCGGGCCGCCGCCCGGGAGCGGCTCGCCGCATTGAGAGAGGTTGCCGCAATGACTCACCCATCGCTGTCCGTCGAGGCGATCGCCGCCCATGTCGCCGCCGCCTACGCCTGGCCCGCGCCGCCCGCCGTCAGCTTGATCCGCGACGGGCAGGCCGCCAGCAGCATCTACCGCGTGGAGGCCGCCGACGGCCCGCGGATTTTGCGCGTCTACGGCCCGCCGCCGCACAGCGCCCCCGGCTGGATCGCCGCCGAGCTGGCCATGCTCAGCTTCCTGGAGCGGCAAGGCCTGGCGGTCGCGGCGCCCTGCCCGCAGGCCGACGGCAGCCTCATGCTGACCATCAGCGACGGCGCGGCCGCCCGTCCCGCCGCGCTGTTCGCCTTCGCCGACGGCTCGCCCCGCTGGCCGCCGACCGAGGCCGAGAGTTTCGCGCTCGGCGCGGCCCTCGCCCGCATCCACGGCAGCCTCGACGCCTTCGCCATTCCGCCGGGCGCCAGGACCTACGACGCCGCCCAGCTGATCGACCGGCCGCTCAGCCTGATGCTGCCCTTCGTCCCCGCCGCCGCCGACCAGGCTTTTTTGCGCGAGCTGGGCGCCGAGATCGGCGCCGCGCTGGCGGCGATCCCGCAGGCCGCGCCCTGGCACGGCATGCTGCACGGCGATGTCCACCAGGGCAACGTCCACTTCGACGACGCCGGCGCGCCCACGTTCTTCGATTTCGCGCTCTGCGGCGCCGGCTGGCGGGTCTTCGATTTCACCGGCTTTCTCTGGCCGCTGCGCGATGATTCGATCGGGCAGCCGGGCGTCCGCGCCGCCTGCCGCGAATTCCTGGCCGGCTACGAGTCGGTCAGGCCGCTGGCGCCGGCAGAGCGGGCGGCGATCGGCGCCTGCGTCCGAGCCCGCGACTTCTGGGAGACGGCTGATTGGATCGCCAGCGACCAGGGCGCCGAGTCCGCCGTCTTCGAGGATTGGCTGCGCACGCTCCTGGAGCGCTTCCGGCGCGGCCCCGTGTCGCTGGACGCGCTGGGGGCGGATTGAAGCCCATCGCCATGACGGCGCCAATCCGCCCCCGGCGGCGCGCAGGCCGGCGGCTTGCGCGGTCGTGTATACTGCGGCCCGGCCGCGCCCTGCGGCCGACGTTGCAGAAGGAACATCATGGACACCCACACCATCACCATCAACGGCCAGCAGGTCGCCTATGCTGACAGCGCCGGCGACGGCCCGGCAGCGCTGCTGATCCACGGCAATTCGTCGTCGGGCCGCTCCTTCCGGCGCCAGCTTGAGAGCGAGCTGGGCGCCCGCCATCGGCTGGTGGCGCTCGATCTGCCCGGCTTCGGCCGCTCGCAGCCAGTCGCGGACCCGGCGGCGCTGGGCCTGCGGGGCTGGGCGGAGACCGTGCGCGGCTTCGTCGCCGCCTTGGAGCTAGACCCGGTCGTGCTCGTGGGCTGGAGTCTGGGCGGGCACGTGGCGCTGGAGGCGGTCGGCAATCTGCCGGCGGCGCGCGGCGTGCTGATCTTCGGCACGCCGCCGCTGGCCTTTCCGCCGGCCATGGAGCAGGCGTTCCTGCCGCACCCCGCGATGGCCGCGAGCTTCGCCGCCGAGCTGAGCGAGGATGAGATGGCCGGCTACGTCGCCAGCTTCTTCGCCCCCGGCGGCGGCGCGGAGCGCGACGGGTTCATGGAGGATATCCGGGCCAGCGACGGCCGGGCGCGGGCGGCGGTCGCCGCCAGCATCCAGCCCGACGGCTACAAGGACGAGGTCGCGGTCGTGGCGGGGCTCGCGCTGCCGCTCGCCGTGCTCCACGGCGCCGAGGAGCAGCTGGTCAACGGCGCCTATTTCGACGAGCTGGCCATGCCCAGCCTGTGGCGCGGCGCGGTCCAGCTGATCCCGGGCGCCGGCCACGCGCCCCACTGGGAGCAGCCGGCGGCCTTCAACGAGCTGCTGGGCGCGTTCATGGCCGATTGCCTGGGCGCGCGCTAGGCGACAGGCGCGGGCCGGCGTCACGATCGGCGCCGGCCCGCGCAGACAATCTGCGGGGAGCCGATCATGTTTTGTGCCCACTGCGGCGCCGCTCTGGCTAAAAACGCTGAGTTCTGCCTCGCCTGCGGCGAGCCTGCCGCCAGCCTGCCGTCGTTGCGCGACAGCGATCTGATCAATATCGCAGTCTCATGCGTCGGCGTGGCCGAGTCCGACAAAGACGCCGCCGGCGGCTACGAGTGGCCGGGCCGGGCCTTCGCCGGGCGCTGCGAGATCGCGATCACCGATCTGGTGACGCGCCAGGTCGTCGCCGCCGCCCATCCGGCGCGCTGCGTCATCTACTCGTATGCGCTTCACGGCCAGACCACGACGATCTGCTCGGCGAATGTCGAATCCCATCTGCCGCTGGATCAGGAAGTGGTCGCCTTTGTGACCGAGACCTGCGGCAGGGGCTGGAATCTGCTGCCGATCATCCAGCGCCTGCGCACGCCCGGCCCGGATTCGCCCAACGGCCAGGCGGCGCTGGCCCCGTCCCCCGCCGGCGCCGCCACAACCATCAGAATCGATCTTTTGAACATCGATCTCCAGCGGCGCTAGGGCCGCGCGGCCGCCGCCGCTCCTCAGGGCGCGCCGCGCACCTCGACCACCGCCAGCAGCACGGCGGATTCGCGCGTGGTGGCCGGGCCGGCGGAGACCGGCAGCGCCTGGCCGGTCGCCGGGTCGTACACCCCCACGACCAGCTCGTAGCTGCCGGGCGGGATGGCGTCAGGCAGCGTCAGGGGATAGGCGTCGCGGACAAGATCGCCGGGCTGCCAGAGCCAGAACGGGTGGCTTCCCGCGCGCGGCTCCCCGTCAAACACCGGGTACGACGCGCCGTCGGCGCCTAGCAGATGGACGAAAATCCGGGCCGGCGGCGCCAGCGCGGCGACGGAGCGCCACTCCAGCGCCAAGGCGGGGCTCGCCCCGGGCTGCAACGCGGCGCGATCAATGTCCCAGCCCTCGATCGCCAATCGCCCGCCAAGCTCCGCGCGCAGACGCTGGGCCGGCGCGGGCTCCGCGAGCGGCTGACGCGACCAGGCGAAGACGCTGGTGGGATTGAAATCCCGCATGCTGATCGAGCGCGCGTCGCCGATTGTCAGGTCGTAGATGCGGCGGGTGGCGATCGGCTGATCGTTGTAGGTGAGCTGCATCCAGCCGGAGACCCGCGTGCCGGCGGGCAGGGGCGGCACCGGGACGGCCGCCGGCTTCCCGTCAGCCCAGACGCTGACCTCCGGCAGCCGCGGATCGATCCGCACCAGGCCGTAGCGCGAGCCGCCCTGCGTCCTGCTGTCGAGCGGCTGCCGCCAGAGAAACGGCGGCGGGCTGTCGCCCTCGGCGGCCGGCGTCAGCGCGAACCACAGCCGGTAGGCCTCGTCGGGCAGCCCGGCGGCGAGGGCCGAGGTGCGGATGGTTTCGATGGTGCCGACCCGCTCGGCGGTCGTGTGGACTTTGACCAGCACCTGGCCGTCGTCGGGCTCGGCTGCGCGCTCCAGAAAGCGCGCAGCCCCCCGGCGGGCCAGCTCCCGCGCGGGAACGCCCTCCTGCGGCGGCTCGGTGTTATCCACGAATGCGAACTGCGGCACCGACGGATCGGTCGCCCAGTAGTCGTAGCGCGCCAGCGGATAGTTCAGCACGCTCGTGGCGCTCCACCCGCGCACGCTGCGCAGCAGCCCCACCTTGATCCAATAGGCGGTGATGTTGTACTCGACCACATACTCCACAGCGTCGGGGTCCGGCCGGACCTGATCCCGCGCCCACAGGGCGAGCTCAACCTGATCGGGGCTGAGCGGATGGA
>DASWWB010000972.1:0-3802 GCA_036406115.1 Herpetosiphonaceae bacterium | reverse complement strand
GACCGTCGTCTGCTGGTTGCCGCGCTCGCGGTAGGTGCGCAGCAGCTCGGCGAAGGCGCGGGCCGAGGCCGGGCGCTGGTTGGGATCCTTGGCCATCGCCTGGAGCACGATCGCCTCCAGCTGGGGCGGGATGGCCGGGTTGAACTGGCGCGGCGGCGGCGGCGGGGACTGGACGTGCTGCATCGCCACCGCCAGCGGCGTGTCGCCGGCGAACGGCAGCCTGCCGGTCAGCATCTCATAGGTCACCACGCCGAGGGCGTAGATGTCCGAGCGCGGCGTGGCGCCGAGCCCCTGGGCCTGCTCGGGCGCCAGGTAGTCGGCGGTGCCGAAGGTCGTGCCGGGATCGGTGTAGGCCGAGGAGCGGTCGCTCTTGGCGATGCCGAAATCGCTCAGGTGGACCTGGTCCTCGCCGTCGACCAGCACGTTTTGCGGCTTGATATCGCGGTGGACCAGCCCCGAGCGATGGGCGGCCTCCAGGGCCTCGGCGATCTGCTGGACCAGCTTGAGCGTGCGCGGGATGGCCAGCGGCGCCTCGCGGCTGATGATTTCCTTGAGATCGGCGCCGTTGATGTATTCCATCACGATATAGTGCAAATCGCCGTCGCTGCCGACATCGTAGACCCGCACGATGTTGGGGTGGCCGAGCTGGGCGGCGGCGTCGGCCTCGTGCTTGAAGCGGCGCAGGAACTGATCATCCCCGGCGTACTGGCCGTGGAGGATTTTCACCGCCACCGGCCGCCCGAGGCGCAGGTCGCGGCCGAGGTAGACCGTCGCCATGCCGCCCTGGCCGAGCTTGCGGTCGAGCTGGAAGCGATTGTTCAGCACCCGTGGCTGGGATTGGTTGGTCATGAATCATCTCCCAAAGATCGCGGCGGCGTCAGGGCGCGCCATCCCAGACCGCGATGGCCGGATGGAGCTCCGCTTCGGGCAATTTGCGCAGATAGGCCCGCAGGCGCGGCAGGTAAATCACATCATCTCGATTGTACCGCAAGAGCAATTCCAGCGCCGCCTCGTCGCCGTAGGTTTCGTAGGCGTGCCAGAGCCGCGGCGCGTCCTGGCCCGTGACGCCGGCGGTGGCGCGGGCGACGCCGATTTTCTGCTCGACGACCTTGAGGCCGCCGCGCAGCCCTTGGCGCCGGCACTCGCGCAGCAGGTCGCTGTGGGCGAACTCGCGCTTGAGATCGGCCTGGAGGCGCTGCTTGATGATCGGCAGATCGAAGCTGGCGCCGTTGAAGGTGTGGAGAGCGGTCACGCCGTCCAGCGCGGCGTAGAGGTTCACGTCGTTCACGCCGCCGCCGACCAGCTGGATGGTCCCGCGGTCCGGCCGATAGATGCCGATCACGCTGATCGACTGGCCGTAGGTGGTTTCGATGTCAAGATAGGCGTCCACGGCGTTCCTTTCCGGCCGGCAGCGCGGCCATTATGGCACGGGGGCGGACCTGGCGCAAGCCGCGCTTGCCGAACGCCGCCCGGTGCGCTATCCTCCCGGGGCATGGCTTCCTGATCGCCCCGCGCAGAAAGGCCCGCCCATGAACCCGCTGCTGCCCTACCTCGCCCACGACCGCCGGCAGGCCCTCGCCAGCGGGATCGAGCTGCCGCCGCTCAGTCACGGCGCGCTGCTGTTCGCCGATATCTCCGGCTGGACCGCCCTCACCGCCCGCCTGACCCAGGAGCTGGGCGCCCGCCGGGGCATCGACGAGCTGATCGAGCGGCTCAACCGGGCCTACGAGGAGATCATCGCCGCAGTCGAGCGCTACGGCGGCAGCGTGGTCTCGTTCGCCGGCGACAGCCTGACCTGCTGGTTCGCCGCCGATGCCGGCCCGCGCGCCGCCGCCAGCTCCCTGGCGATCCAGGCCAGCCTGGAGGCCGGCGCCGATCCGACAGCGCCCGAGCTGGCGCTGACGATGCGCGCCGCCATCGCCGCCGGCGAGCTGGTGCGCTTCAGCGTGGGCGATCCGGCGCTGCACTGCCTGGACGTGGTCGCGGGATCGGCGCTGAACCGGCTGCGGCGGATCGAGCGGCTGGCCCGCCCGCGCGAGGTGCTGATCGACGCCGCCACCAGCGCCGGGCTCGGCGACACAGGGCTGATCGGCGAACGGCGCGGTCGCGGCGCCGTCGTGCTGCGCGGGTTGCGCCGCCAGCCCCCGGACCAGCCCTGGCCCGATCTGGCGCCGGATGCGACCTCGCCGGCCCTGCTCCGCCCCTGGGTGTTCCCGGCGGTGCGCGACCGGCTGCTGCACGGCGCCGGTGATTTCCTCACCGAGCTGCGGCCGGCGGCGGCGCTGTTCGCCCGCCTCCCGGCCCTGGATTTCCGCGCCGATCCCGGCCAGCGCCACGCGCTCGACCGCTCGGTGCGCTGGGCGCAGCAGGTCGTGGCCCGCCACGACGGCACGCTGCTCGACGTGTCGGTCGACGCCAAGGGCAGTGTGATCCACGCGGCGTTTGGCGCGCCCGTCGCCCACGAGGACGACGCGCTGCGGGCGGCGGCGGCGGCCCGCGAGCTGGGCGATGCGGAGCAGGGAATCCCGGGGTTGCAGATCGGCCTGGCGCTGGGCGTGGTGCGGGCCGGAGCCTACGGCGGCGCCACCCGCCGCACCTATGGCGTGCTCGGCGACGCGGTGAACGTCGCGGCCCGCCTGATGGAGCAGGCCGGGCCGGGCGAGATTCTCGCCAACGCAGCCTTGGCCGAGGCCACCAGCCAGGACTGCGCTTGGCGCGAGCTGCCGCCCCGCAGCCTCAAGGGCAAAGATCAGCCTGTCACGCCCTTCAGGCTGGATGGGCTGCGGGCGGCCCGGGGCGGTCTGCGCGAGCCGCGCACCGCCGGGCCGATCGAAGGGCGGGCCGGCGAGCTAGCCTGGCTCCAAGCGGGACTGGAGCGCGCCTCAGCCGGGCGCGGCCAATTCCTGGGCGTCACCGCCGAGGCGGGCATGGGCAAATCGCGCCTGCTGCTTGAGCTGATGGGCCAGGCGCGGGGGGCGGGTTGGCGCGTCTGCGCCGGGGCCTGCCAGTCCTCCGGCACCGCGACGCCCTACCTCGTCTGGCAGTCGCTGGCGCGCGACTTGTTCGAGCTCGACCCGGAGCAGCCCGCCGAGAGCCAGGCGGCCGCCCTGGCGGCGGCATTGGCGGCGCTTGACCCGGCGCTGCTGCCCCGGCTGCCGCTGCTCGGCGTGGCGCTGAATCTGCCGCTGCCCGACAACGAGCTGACCGCCGGCATGGACGCGCGCCTGCGCAAGGAGTCGCTGGCGGCGCTGCTCGTGGCCTGCCTGCGGCTGGGCGCCCGCCGCGAGCGGCTGCTGCTGGTCTTGGAAGATTGCCACTGGATGGATCCGCTGTCCCATGATCTGCTGGAGCGCGTCAGCAGGGCCATCGCCCGCGAGCCGGTTGCGATCGTCGCCGCCTACCGCTCCTTCGAGGCGGCCTGGCTCCAGTCCGAGCGCATCTCCGCCCTGCCCCATTTCGCCGAAGTGCGGCTGGGCGGCCTGGAGCCGGCCGCTGCGGCGCGACTGGTCGAGCGGCGCGCCGGCCAGATGGGCCTGGAGCTGGCGCCGGCGCTGGTCGGCGAGCTAGTCGCCCGCGCCGACGGCACGCCGTTTTATCTCGAAGAACTTCTGCATTATGTCAATGAAAATAAGATCGACAGCGCCGGCGAGCTGGCGGGGGAGGCGCTGCCGCCCAGCCTGCACAGCCTTGTCTTGAGCCGCGTCGACCTGCTGAACGACCAGCAGAAGCTGACCGTCAAACTCGCCAGCGTGATCGGCCGGGTCTTCCCCGCGCCCTGGCTGTGGGGGTACTACCCGGCGCT
>DASWWB010000971.1:0-2399 GCA_036406115.1 Herpetosiphonaceae bacterium | reverse complement strand
GGCCAGCGCGCCGGCCCCGGCCCGCTCCAGCGCGGCGCCGATCTCCCTCGCCCGCTCCAGCGCGGCGACGCGAAATCGCTCGCGGAAGCGCCGGTCGCCGGTGTCGAGATACAGCTGCTCGCCGGTCTCGGCGTCCTCCATGAAGATCGGGCCGATGTCCGGCAGATCGGTTTCGCGCGGATCCCACAGGCGCACGGCGACCAGGTCGTGGCGCTGGCCGAGCAGCCGCAGCGGCCGCTCCCAGCCCGGCGCGCTGATGAAATCCGAGATCACAAAGACCAGGGAGCGCTGCTTGATCGCGTTCAGCCCGGCCTCCGCCAGCCGGGTCAGGCTGGTCAGCGGCGCGCGCTCGGCCACCGGCTGGCGCAGCAGCTCATTGACCAGCCGCAGCACCTGGAGCCGGCCGCCGCCCGCCGGGACCATGCGCTCGCTAACCCCCTGGAGCACCGCGCCGACCCGGTTGCCGTTGCGGGTCAGCAGGCGGGCCAGGGTCGCCACTAAGTCGATCAGCACCGCCCGCTTCTCGCGCTCGACGGTGCCGAAGGCCATGGACGGGCTCAGATCGAGCAGAAACCAAGCAGTGATCGCCCGGTCCTCCAGGTATTGGCGGACGTACGGCGCGTCCATGCGGGCGGTGACGTTCCAGTCGATCGCCCGGACATCGTCGCCGGCCTGGTACTCGCGCAGGTCGGCGATGTCGAGGCCCTGCCCGTAGAACAGGCTGCGATAGTCGCCGCGCAGCAGCCCGTCCAGCCGGCGGATGACATGCCAGTCCAGCCGGCGGACGATCTGCTCAGGGGTGGCGGCGGAAGCGGGATTGGTCATGCAGCGGCACCTCCGGCGCTGGGATGCGGGCCAGGATGGTCCGCAGCAGATCATCGGCCGAGACATTGTCGGACAGCGCCTCGTAGGAGAGCACCAGCCGGTGGCGCAGCACGTCGGGCGCCAGGTCCAGCACGTCCTGCGGCAGGGCGTAGGAGCGGCCGCGCACGAAGGCCAGCGCCCTGCCGGCCAGGATCAGATTGATCGAGGCGCGGGGGCTGGCGCCGAAGGTCAGGTAGCGCTGAAGCTCCTTGAGGCCGATGTCCTGCGGGGCGCGGGTGGCGTTGACCAGTCGCACGGCGTACTCGATCAGCGCCGGGTCGGCGTAGACCTGATCGACCTCGCGCTGCAGCTCCAGCAGCTGCTCGGTGCTGAGGACTTGCTGCACCGCCGCCAGCGCGCCGGTCATGCGCTGGACGATCACGAACTCCTCGGTCGGCGTCGGGTAGCCCACCAGCACTTTGAGCATGAAGCGGTCGACCTGGGCCTCGGGCAGCGGGTAGGTGCCCTCGGTCTCGATCGGATTCTGGGTCGCCAGCACCAGGAACGGCTGCGGCACCGGGTGGGTCTCGCGGCCGATCGTCACCTGGCGCTCCTGCATCACCTCCAGCAGCGCGCTCTGGACCTTGGCGGGCGCGCGGTTGATCTCGTCGGCGAGCAGCAGATTGGCGAAGACCGGCCCGAGCGAGGTCGCGAACTCGCCGGTTTTCTGATTGTAGATTCGCGTGCCGACCAGATCGGCGGGCACCAGGTCCGGGGTGAACTGGATGCGCTTGAACTCGCCGCCGATCGCTGAGGCGAGGGTTTTGATGGTCATGGTTTTGGCCAGGCCGGGCACGCCCTCGACGAGGATGTGGCCGCGGGCCAGCAGCGCCACGACCAGCCGCTCCAGCAGCTGATCCTGGCCGACAATCACTTGCTTCACCTGGTAGAGCAGGTGCTCCATCGGCTTGCCCGGGACGGGCGCGGCGGGGTGTTCCATCGCTGCTCCTTGCTGGCGGCTACTGCGGCGGCATGCCGGCCGCGGCGCCCGCTACCGTGATGGGCACCGCGAAGCCGATGCCCACGAAAACTTTTTGCTCCGTCGGATTGATGATCCCCACGATAATCCCCACCACTTCGCCGTTGCGATTGACGAGCGGGCCGCCCGAGTTGCCGGGATTGACCGCCGCGTCGATCTGCATCAGGCCTCGCAGCCGGATCGGGCTGTCCTCGGGCTTGAACGAGCGGTTGCGGGCCGAGAGCACGCCGGCGCTCAGCGAGCCGTACAGGCCGAAGGGATTGCCCAGGGCGAAGACTTCGTCGCCGATCGCCAGGGCGTTGGGGTTGCCGAGGGTGGCCGGCACGAGCTGGCCGGGCAGGGTGTCGGCGCTGATGACGGCGATGTCGTTCTCCGGCTGGGTGGCGATGATCCTGGCCGACGACTCGGTGCCGTCGGCGAAGGTGACGCTGATCGCCGCCGTGGCGGTGACGACGTGGAGGCTGGTGAGGATGTCGCCGGCGTCGTTGATCACCACCCCGCTGCCCAGGCCGCCGCTGTCCTCGCCGCCGTCGGCGCCGGCGGTTTCGATCAAGAC
>DASWWB010000970.1:0-1852 GCA_036406115.1 Herpetosiphonaceae bacterium | reverse complement strand
GCCAGCTCCGGCAGCCCCGCCGGCGTGATCAGCCAGTTGACGCCGAAGCGCGCGCCGGAGCGGGCCAGCAGCCGCAGGCTGTCGGGCCAGCCGTTGTCGTCGTAGAGCGACAGGCGGATCTGCCCGTAGCGGCCGGCGATCTCGCGCAGGAACGACGCGCTGAGCAGCGTGCCGTTGGTCGTGAAGCTGACGGCGAGCGGCGTCTCGTCGTGCAGCTGGCAGATCAGCCGCGCCCAGCCGGGAAACACCAGCGGCTCCCCGCCGCCGAACGCCGCCTCCAGCACGCCCCACTCAGCCGCCTCACGGCAAAAAGCCAGCAGCGTCTCGGCGCGCCAGGCGCTGGCGAGCGACTGGTCGCGGTAGCAAAACGGGCAGGCCAGATTGCAGGCGTTGGTGACCGCGATCAGCAGCGAGCGCGGCGCCTGGCGGACAAAGACGGCGGTCTCGGGGCCCTCCAGCAGCACATTGAGGCCGCGCTCGCGCTCGAACAGCAGCAGCTTGCCGTCCAGCGGATGGGCCCGCCAGGCCAGCGGGCGCAGGGGCGGCGGCAGCGCCGCCAGCCAGGGCGACGAATCGATCATGGCCGATCCGCCGCCAGCGCGTCCAGGGGCAGCATGGTCTGATGGGGCAAGGCGAAACCCTCCAGTCGCAGCAGGCGCTCTTTGACCGCCAGCCCGCCGGCGAAGCCGGTCAGCGTGCCGTCGGCGCCGACCACGCGGTGGCAGGGGACGATGATCGGGATCGGATTGGTCGCGTTGGCCCTGCCGACGGCCCGCGCCGCCTGGGGCGAGCCGATCCGCTGCGCCAGCTCGCCGTAGCTGATCGTGACGCCCCACGGAATCTTGCGCAGCTCGGCCCAGACCGTGCGCTGGAACGGGGTGCCGTGCCAGGCCAGCGGCACGCCGAACTCGCGGCGCCGGCCGGCGAAATACTCGGCCAGCTCCGCCGCCGCCCGCTCGCCGCGCGCGTCGTCCCAGCGCAACGGCTGCTCGGGCGCGGCCAGCGGCGCCGGCAGCGGCTCGCCCTCCGCCACCGGGCTGAAAAAGATTTGCGTCAGCGCGTCGTCCTCATCGACAACCAGCGTCAGCGGGCCGATGGGCGCGGGCACGATCCGAACATACAGCGTCATGCGGAGCCTCCCAGGAAATGCCAGAGATAAAAGGTCGCCAGGCTGCGATGGGGCGCGAACGGCTCCATCAGCGCCAGCGTTTCCGCCGGGCCGGGGCGGCGCTCCAGGCCGAAGAACGCCTGCAAGCCGCTGGTCAGCCCGGTGTCGCCGAGCGGCACGCAGTCCGCGCAGCCGTAGCCGCGCATCATCAGGTAGTTGGCCGACCAGGGGCCGATGCCGCGCACCGCCAGCAGCGCCCGCTCCAGCCGCGAGACCGGGCCGGCAGCCAGCGCCGCCAGCGGCAGCTCGCCGCTCGCCACGAGCCGGGCGCTGTCGATCAGATATTCGGCTTTGCGGCGGGAAAACTGGCGCGCGGTCAGATCGGCGTAGTTCAGCGCCGCGACCTGCTCCGCCGTCGGATGGGCCGCGAGGCCGGCAGGGGCTTGCTGGCCGCACAGCAGGACCAGGCGCTGGCGCAGGGCGAAGGCGAAGGGCAGATTGATCTGCTGGCCGATGATCGACCAGGCCAAGCCCTCGAAATAATCGACAGTGAACGGCATGCGCGCGCCGGCGCGGCCGGCGGCGAGCGGGGCCAGCGCCGGATCGGCCGCCAGCGTCTGGGCAAAACCCTCGGCGTCCCACTCCAGACCCAGCAGCCGGGCGGCGACAGCGGCGGCGGCCCGCAGCTCGGCGGCCCCGAGCGGCCCGTCAGCCTCGACGCGGCAACGGACCGCGCCGGCGCCA
>DASWWB010000969.1:0-4618 GCA_036406115.1 Herpetosiphonaceae bacterium | reverse complement strand
GGTGGACGCCGTAGGGGCGGTACTGCTCGTTGGCCTCGCTGATCATCCGGTCCAGCACCTGGCGCAGCGTTTCGCTGCTCAGCGGCCGGAAGGCGATGATCTCATCGATGCGGTTGATCCACTCGGGGCTGAAGACTTTTTGCAGCGACTCGAAGCCGATCTGGAAGATTTGCTGGCCGGTGGACTCAACATCGCGGTTGGGCGTGCGGAAGCCGATGGTGCGCTGGGCGACGAAATCGGCCATCTCCTGGGCGCCGACATTGGTGGTCATGATGATAATGGCCTTGCGGAACGAGACCCGGCGCCCGCCGTTGAGCAGCGTGATCTCGCCGTCCTCCATGATCTGGAGCAGCAGGTTCCACAGCTCGGAGGTGCCTTTTTCGATCTCATCGAACAGGACCACGGCGTTCTCGCGCTCGATCAGCTCGGGATCCAGCAGCGGCTTCTGGTCGCGGCCGACGTAGGACGGCGGGGCGCCGAGCAGGGCCGAGACCTCGTGGCCCTGGCTGAAGAGCGAGCAGTCCAGCTTGAGGAAGCCGCCGCCCTCGGGATGCAGGTAGGTGGCGAGGCGCTTGGCGCATTCGCTCTTGCCGACGCCGGTCGGGCCGAGGAACAGGAGCGAGGCCCGCGGGCGCTGGTGGCTGCCGGCGCTGAAACCGAAACGCGCCCGGTTCAAGGCCCGGACCAGGCTTTCGATCGCGCGGTTCTGGCCGAACACGCTGGATCGAAGCTCCTGCTCGACTTGATCGAGCGGATTCTTGTCGCCGCGGGACGCCAGCGTCATCTGCTCCGGAATCACTCGTTCGCGTTTGGTAGTCATAGGAATCTCCCTAAAATTGCAGTGGTCGGTCCGGCGCGGCGCGAGGAATGAGGAAGATGCGGCGCATGAAAACGCCGGAGGACATCTTTTATTGTATCCTCCGGCATGATCGCAGTCAAGGCTTACCACTTACTTTACGGGGATGCCCTCGATCGCATCGGGGCGGATGGTCAGCAGGCTGGAGGCGACCCAGCCGTTGCCGCCCGGGGCCTGGATCTCGAACCAGGAGTTGTCGGCGCGGCGGCCGGTCAGCGTGACATTCTCGCCGGCGTTGACGGTGCCGACCTTGTCCCCGCCTGGCGCGTTGCGCACATTGCCGCCGTTGAAAACCACCGCCAGATTGCCATCGGTGGAGACCTCGGCGATTTTCGCGACCTCACCCTCGGAGAGCGAGATCAGGTTGCTGTTGACCCAGCCGGCGACGCCGGTGGCCGGCACGACGGTCAGGTACCAGGTTTCGGAGCCGGTCTTCAGCTTCACCACGATGTTGCCCTGCTGGCCGCTGGCGACGTTGCCCTTGGGGCCGGCCGGTCCGAACGGCGAGACATAGGAGATGCCCGCGCCGGTGATCACGATGTTGTTGAGCGGGCCTGTGGCGACCGGCGGCTCGGTGACGGCCGGCGGCGCGGTCGGCACGACGGTCTCGGTCACGGTCAGCGGCGCGGTGGTGGGGGTCGGATCCGGCTCGCCGCCGGCGATGAACTGCTCCATCACTTGCTGGCGGATGGTGAGGGGGGCGGTGATCACGACCGCCGGATCGGACTGGACCGTCAGCTGGACGATGTATTCGGAGTCCGGGCGGCCGGGCTCGTGGCCCTCGGCCTCGACCAGATCGAAGGAGACCTTGTTGTTCTCGACCGGCTTGGTCGCGTCGGCCTCGTCCCAGAAGCGGAACGGCACGCCGTCCTCGAGCAGCTCGGCGGTGACATTGAGGCCCTCGGCGTTCTCGAGCGTCGCGTCGATGCGGGTGCGGAGCCGATCGTTGCTGACGATCATGCTGGAGCGGGCCGTGCCGCTGATCACGACCGGCGGCGTCTCGGGCGCTGTCGGCTCGCCGCCGGTGTTCAGGTAGAGGCCGGCGGCCACCAGGACCAGGACAAGCAGGCCGCCCAGGGCGAGCAGGGCTTTGTTGGGGCCTTTCTTGGGCGGCTCCTCCTGGGGCAGCGAGGTGTAGTCGGTCGGCACGTAGTCAGCGGGCAGCGAAATCGGCGTGGGATCTTTCCGGCGCCGGAGTTGCAGCGCGAGCGGGCGCTCGGGGCGCGCGGCATGGCGGGCGACAGTCATCCTATGTCCTCCCTAAGACACAAAGGCGGCGAAGCAGCCCACGTTGAATGATCGGCACCATCCCTCAGCCTTCCGGGCGGATTATCGGCTTCTGTCGCGGGTCAAACGGGATGTTGCGTGGTGTCTGCTGAACGTGGGCCGTATTATAGCGGCTGGCCTGCGGTTTGGCAACGCGCTGAGCCGGCGAGCCAGGCGCGAGGACCGGAAGCCGGACGCGGGCCGATCCGCCTTGCGCCGGCGCGGGGCGTGCTACACTGGCGACGGGCCAGCGCGGGCTGGCGCGAACTCAGCAAGGAGCAGAATGATGCGGTATCGCAGCTTTGGCAGGACCGGCTGGCCGGTCAGCGAGATCGGCTACGGCATGTGGGGCATGGGCGGCTGGACGGGCTCGGACGACGATGAATCGCGCCAGGCGCTGGAGCGGTCGGTGGAGCTGGGCTGCACCTTTTTCGACACGGCCTGGGGCTACGGCGCCGGCCACAGCGAGGGGCTGCTGGGCGAGCTGGTGCGCGCCCATCCCGAGCGCAAGCTCTACACCGCCACCAAGGTCCCGCCCAAGAATTTCCGCTGGCCCTCGCGCCGCGGCTACACGCTGGACGAAACCTTCCCCGCCGACCATATCCGCGAGTACGCCGAGAAAAGCCTGGCCAACCTGGGGCTGCCGCGCGTCGATCTGCTCCAGTTCCACGTCTGGGAGGACGACTGGGCCGAGGACGAGCGCTGGCAGCGCGCGATCGACGATCTCAAACGCGAGGGCCTGATCGGCGCCGCCGGGATCAGCATCAACCGCTGGGAGCCCTGGAACGCCATCCGCACGCTCCGCACCGGCCTGATCGACGCCGTCCAGGTGATCCACAACATCTTCGACCAGGCGCCTGAGGACGAGCTGTTCCCGGTCTGCCAGGAGCTGGGCGTGGCGGTCATCGCACGAGTCCCGTTCGATGAAGGCTCGCTGACCGGCAACCTCACCCTCGACAGCACCTGGCCCGAGGGCGACTGGCGCAACAGCTATTTCGTGCCCGAGAACCTCAAGGCCAGCGTCGAGCGGGCCGACGCGCTCAAGCCGCTCGTGCCGGCGGGCATGACAATGGCCGAGCTGGCGCTGCGCTTCATCCTCTCCCACCCGGCGGTCAGCACGGTGATCCCCGGCATGCGCAAGCTGCGCCACGTCGAGGCCAACCTCGCGGCCAGCGATTTGGGAGCGCTGCCAGAGCCAATCCTGGCCGAACTGCGCGGCCACCGCTGGGACCGCCAGCCCACGACCTGGTCGCAGTAGCCGGCTCCGGCGCCTGCTGCCGGGCGTAGCAGCGCCGGGCGAGCGGCCGTTCTGGCCATTGGGATGGGCAGATCGGCGGCTCGCATCCCGTCCGAGCCCCGCAAGGGAAACAGCTTGACATTCGATCAGCGGTGCGGTAAACTCGCCTTAATGATTTGAGAGCGCTCCCAAAACTATCACGCTCAATTATCGATAGTTTTGCCATAACTCTTGGAACAGTGTCGTTTTTCTCCATCTCAGAGGCAGCCGCGCCGCCATTCAGCCGGACTTTGTGGTCCGTTTTGGGAGGGCTCCCAATGACAGCGCTTACGTTAGAGCAAATTGCCGAGCTGGCCAACGTGTCGCGCTCGACAGTTTCGCGGGTGGTGAACAACCACCCGAATGTGCGGCCGTCGGTGCGCGACCGGGTGATGCGGGTGATCGAGGAGCAGGGCTACGCGCCCAACGCTGCGGCGCGCAGCCTGGCGAGCCAGCGCTCCAGCGTGCTGGGGCTGCTGATCCCGCGCAGCGCGGCGTTCACCTTCTCCGATCCGTTCTTCTCGCACGTGATCCAGGGCATCCAGAGCGAGTGCCACAGCCGCGGCTACTTCCTGATGCTCTCGATGCTGGCAGCGGAGATGGAGCAAAGCTTCTACCAGCGGATTGTCCGCTCGCGCCACTTCGACGGCGTGCTGATGCTCTCGTCCGACATCGACGACCCGCTGCTGCCGCTGCTGATCAAAGACCGCTACCCGCTGGTCCTGATCGGCCGCCACCCCTACTTCGACGATGTGGCCTGGGTCGACGTGGACAACCGCGACGGGGCGCGCCAGGCGACCGAGCATCTGCTGGCGCTGGGGCATCAGCGGATCGCGACGATCACCGGCACGCTCCAGCAGGCGGTGGCGATCAGCAGGCGCGACGGCTACCGCCAAGCGCTGCTGGCGGCGGGGCAGCAGCCCCAGCCCGAGCTGATCGCCGAGGGCGACTTCACCCAGGAGGGCGGCAGGCAGGCGATGGTGCGGCTGCTCGGCGCCACCCTGCGGCCGACGGCGGTCTTCGTGGCCAGCGACACCATGGCCTTGGGCGCGCTCCAGGCGCTGGACGAGGCCGGGCTGCGGGTGCCGGAAGACATCGCGCTGGTCGGATTCGACGACCTGCCGGGCTCGGCCAGCAGCACGCCGCCGCTGACCACCGTCCACCAGCCGGTGGCCGACCTGGGCAGCGCGGCGGCCGATCTGCTGATCAGCGCCATCGAG
>DASWWB010000968.1:0-2345 GCA_036406115.1 Herpetosiphonaceae bacterium | reverse complement strand
GCGCTCCAGCGCGGCTCGGGCGCGCGCCAGGCGGGGCGCCAGCCAGTCGGGGGTGGCGGGCGGATCGGCCGGGGGCGGCGGGCGGGTCTCACGATCGCTGCCAGTGGGTTCGTGCATAGCGGCTCTCCACAGTGCCCGGCGGGCTTCCGGGCGCGCCGGCGATGTCGCTCCCCAAAGTATAGCCTGCCTTGGGCCGGCGCGCCGGGATTGCAAGGCCCAGTTTAGGCGCTGAATGTAAAAAAGATGTTCAGGAAATGCCGCCGCCGGCCCAACATCATCTGAACATCGGCCGGCTAAGCTGATTGGTGTCAGGCGGCGAACGGCGCGGAGAGCTCCCGGGTCGCGGCGCCGCACCGAATCGATCATCAGTTTCGCAGCGCATTTCCAAGGAGCCACGATATGACCTCGATCAAACAGATCCTCAAAGCCCTGCCGACGGCGGCGCTCATTGTCGCCCTCTCGGCCTGCTCGGCGGGCCAGGCGACGACCCAGCCATCCGCCGGCGCCCCCGCCGCCAGCTCGTCCGGCGCGACGGCCGCCGCCACGGCTGTCCCCACGCCCGCCGCCTCGGTCGCCGAAGCCCTGGCCGGCAAAGATGAGATTAAAGACGCGGCTGCGGCGGCGCCAGCCTCGGGCGGCGAGACGACCATCACTCTGAGCGGCGACTCGATCACCGCCGGCGGGGCGGGTGTCACGGTCGACGGCGCCCAGGCCACGATCACCGCCGCCGGCACCTACCGCCTGAGCGGGACGCTGGCCGACGGCAGGATTGTCGTCGACACCGCCGACAAGGAGCCGGTGCGGCTGATCCTCGACGGCGCCGCGCTGTCAAGCTCCACCAGCTCGCCGCTGGCGATCATGCAGGCGGCGACGGTCGAGATCACGCTGGCCGAGGGCAGCGAAAACAGCGTCGCCGACGCCGCCGCCTACGTCTACGCCGCGCCGGATGTCGACGAGCCCAACGCGGCGATCTTCAGCGCCGCCGACCTGACGATTGACGGTGCCGGCGCCCTGACCGTCAGCGGCAACGCCAACGACGGCATCGCCAGCAAAGACGGCCTGCTGATCAGCGGCGGGACTATCACCGTCACTGCCGCCGACGACGGCATCCGCGGCAAAGATTATCTGGCGGTGCGCGGCGGGACGATCACCGTGACCGCCAAGGGCGACGGCCTCAAATCCGACAACGCCGAGGACCCGGCGCGGGGCTACGTTGCGATCGAGGGCGGCAGCCTCGCCGTCACCGCCGGCGGCGACGCGCTCTCGGCCGAGACCGACGCCCTGATTGCCGACGGCACCCTCCATCTGACCGCCGGCGGCGGCGCTGACGGCTCGCTTGCCGCCGACGCCTCGGCCAAGGGCGTCAAGGCCGCCAGCAATGTGACGATCGACGGCGGCGCGCTGACGATCGATGCCGCCGACGACGCGATCCACTCCAACGCCAATGTGACAATCAACAACGGCACGCTGGCGCTGGCGAGCGGCGACGATGGCGTCCACGCCGACGCCGCGCTGACAATCAACGGCGGCGCGACGACGATCAGCCAATCCTACGAAGGCATCGAGAGCGCCGTGATCACGATCAACGGCGGCTCGGTCCACCTGGTCGCCGAGGATGACGGCGTGAATGTCGCCGGCGGCGCGGACGGCTCGGGCATGCAGCGCCCTGGCGGCCGCGGCCGGGACACCGGCGCCTACGCCGGCTCGTTCTTCCTGCGGATCAACGGCGGCGAGGTGGTGGTGGACGCGGGCGGCGACGGCCTCGACGCCAACGGCGCGATCGAGATGACCGGCGGCCTGGTGCTGGTCAGCGGCCCGACCGCGCAGATGAACGCCGCGCTCGACTACGACGGCGGCTTCGCGATCAGCGGCGGCACGCTCGTCGCCGCCGGCAGCGCCGGCATGGCCCAGGCGCCGGGCGCTAACTCCAGCCAGCGCTCGGTCCAGATCAACTTCACGGCGACCCAGCCGGCGGGCAGCCTGGTCCAGATCCAAGCCGCCGACGGCGCCAATCTGATGACCTTCGCCCCGGCCAAGGATTTCCAGACGCTGGTCTTCTCGTCGCCGGCGCTGGCGGCGGGCGACTACCAGATCCTCGTCGGCGGCAGCCCGGCCGGCGCGGCGGTCGGCGGCTGGTACGAGGGGGGCGCCGCGTCCGCTGGCGCCGCCTACGCCACCTTCAGCGCCAGCGAGATCGTCACCCAGGTTGGCACGGCCCAGGGCCGCATGCGCCGCTAGGGGTCGATTGGCTGGGGCGAGGCGGGGCGGGCGCTGATCGCCCGCCCCGCTGCGGCTGTGCTAGAATCGCGGCGGCGGCCGGAGCGGGCCGCCGCCGCGCTGCGATT
>DASWWB010000967.1:0-1748 GCA_036406115.1 Herpetosiphonaceae bacterium | reverse complement strand
CCTGAACCCAGGTGGCGCCGCCCGCGCTGATTCCAGCCAGCGGCATGCAACGAGCGCCGCCCATCGCGGGCGGCGCTCGGCGTGACCGGCCTTGCGGCGCTTAGAGCTGATAGGCGGCGATGGTCTGCTGGAGCGCCTGGGCCAGGCGGTGGAGATCGGTAGCGGCGCGCTCGGCCTGGCGGGTCGAGGCCAGGGTTTGGGTCGTGGCCTGCTGGATGGACAGCATGGCCTGGCCGATCTGGTCCATGCCCGCAGTCTGCTGCTGGGCGGCGGCGGCCATCTGGACATTGGCCTGGGCGCCGCTCTCGACCTCGGCGGCGATGCGGTGGATCACCTGGCCCGCCTCGCCCGCCAGCCGCGCCCCGGTCTCGACGCCCTTGGTGCCCTCGTCGGTGACCAGCACGGCGTTGGCGGTGGCGCGCTGGATCTCGCCCAGGATGTCGCGGACCTGGCCGGTGGCGGCTTTGGAGCGGTCGGCGAGGTCGCGGACGTGCTGGGCGACGACGGCGAAGCTCTTGCCCTGCTCGCCGGCCCGCGCCGCCTCGATCGCGGCGTTGAGCGCCAGCAGATTGGATTGGTCGGAGAGCTGGTTGACCGTAGTGATGATCTCGCCGATGGCCTGGGTCTGCTCGGCCAGGCCGAGGATGGTCTGGGCGATGCTGTCGACGCGCTGGCGGATCTGGCCCATGCCGCCGACCGTCTCCTCGACCGCCTGGGTGCCCTGGCGAGCGACCTGGAGCGCGCTCTGGCTGTCGTGGGCGACCTGGGTGGCCTGGTGGGCGGTCTGGACCGCGATGGCCTTGATCTCCTCGATGGTGGTCGAGGTTTGGGCGATCGCCGCCGACTGCTCGTTGGCGCTGGAGGCCTGCTGGTTGGTGGCGGCGAGGATCTCGGTCGCGGCGGCGACGATCGCGGCGTTGGTCTGCTGGACCTGGCTGGTGATCGCGTGGAGCCGCTCGACCATCGTGTTGAGGCTGTGGCCGAGCTGGGCCAGCTCATCCTGGCGCCCGTTGACCGAGAGCCTGGTCGAGAGGTTGCCGCTGGCGACCTCGGCGGCGAAGGCGCTGTAGGAGCGCACGACTTCCTCGATGTAGTCCTTGGCGACCTGGGTTGCGGCCGCCGCCCGCAGCTCCTCGTTGGCGCGCTGCTGCTCGGCCAGGTGGCCGCGCAGGGTTTCGGCCATCGTGGTGAAGGCGCGTGCCATGGTGCCGATCTCGTCCTGGCCGTCGGGCATGGCGTAGGTTTCGTTCAGCCTGCCGCCGGCGATGCCGCTCGCCGCCGCCGCCACCAGGCCCAGCCGCCGGCTCAGATAGTTGGCGAGCAGCAGCGAGATCATCAGCGTGAGGACGATCGTCGTTCCCGCCAGGCCGATGGTGCTGGCCTTGAGTTCGCTGGCGGAGGTTTGGGCTTCGTCGCTGCGCGCGTCCAGCAGCGCCTGCTCGTGGATTTGGAAGTTTTCGATCTGGAGGGCGATGGCGGCCATTTGCTGGAGATCGGCGGTGTTGGCCTCCAGCTTCTCGACATCTTCCTGCCCGGCGCTTTCGGCGACCAGCTTGCGGCGCGCCTGGATGCCAGGCACGAAGACTTGGCTGTTGACCGTGTCGATGGCGGCGTTGATCTCGTCAAGCTGAGCGAGCTGGTCGGTATCCAGCAGCAGGGCGCGGGTCGCGTCGAGGAGCGGCTTGCGCTTGGCCAGCCCTTCGTTGTAGGAGGCGAGGCTGGCCTCGTTGCCGGTGAGCAGGAACTCG
>DASWWB010000966.1:0-7445 GCA_036406115.1 Herpetosiphonaceae bacterium | reverse complement strand
CGAGATGCAGACAAATATCAGTAATGTGCTCTGAGAGATATTCCTTTCCATGATCAAAATACGTGTTGTCAAAAATTCCTTGCATTACCCATGCGTCCTGTGATTTTGGCAGAAGCGCATGACGCATTGTCAGAGCCACACCACGGCTTCCAGGATCACGATTGCTTAGCCAGATCCCCACAATAGCTCGTGAGTAATCATCGAGACCAACGGTGATCCAGGGACGAAAAGGCTTGCCTCCTTTGGGATTGATAACAAGAATATCTAACTTGTGGTTATCGAAATGAATGAGCTGATTAGCATATTCAGCTTCGAATTGCTCGGCAATCTCATGCTTATTACGATAAGCATTGAGTCCTTCACGCCCTAAGGTTTTAATATCTTCGGGGATCGTTTTGGCAATAAAAACTACTTGATCATATGTTGGGATCCCAGTGTCAATTTCAAGAATATCGCGAGCATATTCCTGGGCTCGCTGAGTAACTTTGCGGTATGAGATGCGTTTGATGATGATCAAATCTTGGATGTGCTGGATAAGCAATGGTGGTAGTGTGCTTTGGCCTTGGGTCCGTCGGCTTTTGCGTTCGAGGCCATCAAGGCCATCGGCACGGAAGCGGGTTAGGAGGGTGTAGATGGTTTGAGGGCTGACAAGCCGGCCTTTGTAGACGCTGCGGAGTTCCTTACGAAGATGCTCGAACTCCTCAAGATTTGGTTGGCGTTCACGGTAGGGTTCGAGGATTGTGGCAAGAGCGACCGCGCGAGGTGACCAGGATTTTGCCGGCGGATCGGTGGTAGACATTGGCCCTCCATAGTAGGAAATCGACCCGAGTCTACGATGAAAAGTAGTATGTCTTCTGAAGGTAATATAGAGGCTGTGTAACAGACTGTCAAGTGGAAAATATCTCATTGGGAAGGGGTAGAAAAGTGTCGGATGCAAATCTAGAAAATTTTCCAAATTTGCATCCATATTTTCTGAGTCATTCGACAAGTGTACCGAGGAGAGGATTTAGGCCACTACAATGGCAAAAAGCTTCAGCCAATGATTTTCAAAATTTTCAACCGAATCAACAGTTGCTGCGCGCGAGCGCGTGCGGCAATGGTCGATTCTCGCAGATGGAGCAGCTGGTTTAAACAGGCCACTTCGGATAGATTGTCCGGGTGTTGCTGGGCGTCTCGCGCTGTCCCGCGCAGGATGGGCAATCCTGTGGCCGGCGCGGACAAGAGAGGAGCCCCGATGTATCAGGTTCCCCCGGTTGGCGCGGCATTTCGGCCGCGGCTTTGGCAATGGTGGTGGGCGAGCTGCCGAGGCGGCGCCCTGACTGGCGCCCTGATGTTTGTGATCGCCTGGCAGTCGCAGGATGCCGCGCTGACGATTGATAGCGGCTGGCTGCTCGGCCCGACGCTTGTCGGCGTTTTTCAATCAGCGGTGCTGCTCCCGGCCTTGGGGCGGCGCTGGCCGTGGATTCTGAGCTGTCTGCTGGGCGCGGCCCTGTGGGTGATGTTCACGCTGGGGATGAGCTGGCTGACGGGGCAGCCCCGAACCATCGCGTCGACGGCGGCGCAGCAGCTCGTCAGCGGCATGCTGTCGATGCTGATCCTGGGCGGATGCCAAGCGCTGGTGCTGCGCCGCGCCTTTCGCAAGACCGGCTGGTGGCTCGGCGCCATGGTCGCGGGCAGCCTGGCGGGCCAGGCGATTTCGCTCGGGCTTGGCCAGCTGAGCGAGGCCGCGATTGGCTCGGTCGCCGAGGGCGTTTTCGTCTGGGGCATGATGATGGCGCTGGCCTGGGGCGTGATGATGCTCATTCCCGGGCTGGCGCTGGTTTATCACCTCGCGCCGACTGCGGCGGGCGTAGCTCCGCCCGCCGATCAGCCGGCGCTGGAATAGCGTCCCGCGAGATCCGGTCAGGCTTGGTTGCGCTGGAAACCGAAATAGCGGGGGCCTTGCGTGGTCAGCACGCCGCGATCGTCGTCGTCGAGGAGCCCGTAGTCCCGGCCCTCGACCCTGAACTCGCGGCGCTCTCCCGATTCTAGCTCAAAGGTGACATAGTAGGTGGTGTTGACCCGGCTGTCGCCGCCCGCGCTAGAGGTGTTGGCGCGTTTGGTCACAACGCGGGCTGACTCGCGCAGGATCGGCAAGCGCGAGATGGCGCGCTGCTCGGCGATGCCCTGCCCGGCAATCAACAGAAAGACGACCGCGCCAAAGAAAACGATCACGGAAAAGCCGGGGACCGCTGTGAGATTCATGCTGTGTCCTTTCCGCTGCCGGGCGGAGCCCAGCGCATTGCTCTGCTCATCGTCCATCCCTACGTGCTGGCTGTTTGGCGGTTTCGCCGCGCTCTCCGCCCTGCGGCCCTGGCCGAGCGGCGCCGGCGCTGGCTATCCTAGCGCGACGCCTTGATTGCCGCCGGACGCTTGTCGCCGGTTGCCGAACGGAGGATGGATATGAGCCAGGTGTGGTCGGCGGATGGAACCGCCATCGCGGTTGAAACCCAGGGGACGGGACCGGCGGTGGTGCTGGTCGGGGGGGGCGCTCCAACATCGCGCGCTCGATCGGATGCTGGGCCAGCGCCGCCGCGCGCTGGCCCAGCACATGACAGTTGTCGCCTATGACCGGCGCGGGCGCGGCGCCAGCGGCGACACGGCGCCCTACGCCGCAATGCGCGAAATCGAGGATCTGGCGGCGGTGATTGACGCGCACGGCGCGCCGGTGACGGTGCTGGGGCTTTCCTCGGGCGGCGCGCTGGCGCTGGAGGCGGCGATGCAGCTTGGCCCTCGGATCCGCCAGCTGATTCTCTTTGAGGTGCCCTACAACGATGATCCCGCGGCCAGGGCGGCTTGGCGCCCGTTCGCGCGCGAGGTGGCGGCGCTGCTGGCCGGCGATCGCCGCGAGGATGCGCTGCGCTGCTTTCTCCAACACTTCGGCACGCCGCCCGAACAGTGCGATGCCATGCGCGCCAGCCCCGCCTGGCCGCTGCTGGTCGCCGCCGCCCCCACGCTGGCCTATGACCTCGCGATCCTTGGCGAGGAGAACGCCGTTCCGTCCCGCCACGCCGCCATTCGAGTCCCAACCCATATTTTGGTCGGCGGCGCCACATTCCCCTTCGTCGCCGATACCGCCCGCGCCCTCGCCGCGCTGATCCCCCAGGCGACCTCCCAGGTCCTCGCCGGGCAAACTCATGCGGTGGGCGCTGACGCCCTGGTGGAGGCGGTGCGCGCGGCGCTGCCGCCGGCGGCCGGGTAGCCGGCGCACCTCGCAGCCTGGTGGTGAAAATCTCACCGGCTGGGATGAGATTGCTTCGCGCGGCAGCGCGCGCCCGCCTATGCTTATCGCAGAGTATGAGCAAAGATGGCTTCCGCCCAAGCCTGGCGCAGCGCTGCTGCCGGCTTCACGATCACAGCGAGGTATGCTATGGAACGACAGATTCTCGTGCCGCTCGACGGCTCCCCGGCGGCGGAACAGGTGCTTCCCCATGCGCTGGCCTTCGCGAGCGCCAACGCCAGCGCGATTCGCCTTGTGCAGGCGGTGCCCCCGTCAGCGGACGGGCGCGACGGAGCGAACGACGCGGCGACCGCCGCGCAGCGCTATCTTGAACGGCTGGCGCTCCAGCTTTCGCTGGCGGGCGTGCCGGCGCAGGCCACCGTCCTGGTCGGAGCGCCGGCGGAGGAAATCTTGCGCCTGATTGGCGCCGAGGCCGGCATCGAGCAGATCGCCATCGCCTCGCACGGCAGGGGGCGCATGTCGCGGATGCTGTTCGGCAGCGTAGCCCAGCAGGTGCTGGCTGATGCGCGCATTCCGCTGCTGATGGTGCGCATGAATCCAACCCATGGCGTCGCCTCCTCGTTTATCAAGCAGCAGCCGATTGCGCGGCCGCCCAGCTACAAGTCGATCCTCGTGCCGCTCGATGGCTCGCCGCAGGCTGACGCAGCCGTGGCCCATGCGGAGCGGATCGCTCGCGCGACCGGCGCCGCCGTGGTTCTCGCGTCCGTCACCGAGCCCGCGCCCCAGCAGCAGCGGGCGCTCGCCGGCGGGATGGACGCGGCGCAGCGACCGGCGCTTGCGCCCGACGAGGAGGCCGCCCGCCATCTCGAAGCGGTCGCCGACCGGCTGCAACGCAGCGGCGTGCGCGCGCGGACCCACCTCGCCGCCGGCGATCCAGTCAGGATCCTGAGCGCGGCGGCGATGCTTGAGCATGCCGATCTCCTTGTCATGACCACCCATGCCTACGTTGGCATGAAGCAGCTGTGGCTTGGCAGCGTGGCGCTGGATTTGAGCGCGGCGACGCTGCTGCCTATTTTGATGATTCGCATCGCGGCCGCCCAGGAGCTGGCGTCCTAGCCGACGCCCGGTGGTGTCGCGGGGCCTGGCAGCGCGGCGAGTTGCGCAGGCATCGCGCCGCGTTGCGGTTTCTTTCCGCCGATCGCGCGCCGTTCCGCTATGCTGAAGCGGCGGGTTTGCCGGCGCTCGGCCGGCCCGCGGGACACGATTTCGAGTCTGGAGCAGAGCAATGCGGATTCTTCTCGCTGTGGCGAGCGCGCATGGAAGCACCCGTGAGATCGCGGCGGCGATCATGGACGAGCTGCGCGCAGCCGCCTTGTCCGTCGACATGGCGGACGCCGATGCTGTCGATGACCTGTCACCCTATGGCGCGGTGATCCTGGGCAGCGCCGTGTACGCCGGCCATTGGCTGCCCGCCGCCAGCCAGTTCGCGGCGCGCCACCGCGACGCGCTGGCCAGCAGGCCGCTGTGGGTGTTCAGCAGCGGCCCGATCGCCGCCCTCGCCCCACCCTCGCCGCACGAGCTGCATCAGCTGGCGGTGCCCTTGGCGGCGCTCCCGGTGCGCGATCATCAGCTGTTCGGCGGGAAGCTTGACCGCCAGAATCTCGGCCTGATTGAGCGGGTGATCGCCCTCGTCGTGCGGGCGCCGTCGGGGGATTTTCGGGACTGGGATGCGATTCACAGCTGGGCGCGGACGATCGCTGCGAGCCTGTGCGACCAGCCTGCGGGCGCTGCGGGGGATTCGGCGCGCGCTGCGGGGGAGGAGGCGCCATGAACCGCATCTGCGGCTGGATTGTCCGCGCCAGCCCCCGGCCATGCTCGCGGATAATCAGCGCCGCCCCCGCCGGAAGATCGCGCTGAGCAGCGCGCCCGCGCCAATCAGCGCCAGCCAGTCGATCGAGATGACATACACCTCGAACCGGTACTCAACGGCCTGGCCGTAGCCGAGCGAGAACCCGATCATGCCGATGAGCGCGAGCGCGCATCCCGCCGCGAACACCCAGCGCAGCGCCCGCTCAAGGCCCGCGCCGCCGGCGAAGACCGGCGCGGCGAAGCCGAAGGCCACGCTCAAAAGCAGGTAGCCGACCGACTCAAGGGCGATGAAAACGCCATGCGGATTGTATTGGGAGAGCAGCCCGAGCCCCGCCAGCTCCCCGGCGCGCAGGCTGGGCTGGATCACCATGAGCTGAATGCCATAGTCTGTCGCCAGCACCGCAGCGGCCATCGCGGCGAACACCAGCGCCAGCAGGCCGAAGCGTTTCTGGGCGGCTGCCGCATAGTCGTGGACGCAGGCCATGCACGCCACAACGACCAGCGCCAGGAGCGTGGCTGGGTACATCCACCCGTAGTCGCGGGGGAAAAACGCGGCGATGTCGGTGTAGGGCGAGCCGACGCACGCGCTCAGGCGGCAAAACGGCCCCGAGCGCGGCGGGGTCAGCACGGCGATGGCGAAGGTCAGCGCCGTCAGCGCGCTCATCAGCAGCGCGGTCCAGAAGCCAAACCGGCTCCCGCTTTGTGTTCGTCGCGGGACGGGGCGGAGCGAGCGGCGTTGGTCATTGCATCCTCCTTGCGGATCCCGGATCCGCCGGCAACATGGCTGGCTCTATCCTATGGCTGGGGCGGCGGCTGGCGGGGACATGCAATGACAACGCGGGGTGGAGAAAGCGGCATCCGCCGGGCGGCGCGGGGGGAAGGGCATCGGGCGGGGCGGCTGTGACGGCAGCCGCCCCGCCTTCGCGCTACTGGATCTCGTCGGCGCCGATGTCGATCACGCCCTGGGCGACGCGGGCCTGGCGATCGATGTCAAGCGTGCCGGCGGCGGCCTGGACGCCGCGGTTGTGGGCCTCGCTGCCGGCGCTGATGCGCAGGAACTGGCGCGTGGCGCCCCCGTTGAGCCGCAGGTCGGCGTCGGCGGGCCGGGCCGTCGCGGCGAACAGGCCGGCGGGGTTGGGGGCGGCGGCGGTCGCCGCCTTGGCCAGGTTGCCGGCCTCGCTGTTGCGCAGGTAGCTCGCCGGGTCGCTGATGACCCGCTGCTGGCCGCTCGCGGCGACAAGGATATTGTTGGCGATAATCGTGTCCCACACCCGGTATTGAGCGACCAGCGCCGCGCCCTTGGCCGGCGTGTGGACCGTGTTGTTGACCACCGTGTTGAAGCGGGCGGAGCCGCCGCCTGCCTGCTGCGGGTTCGAGTCGTAGCCGCCGAGGGCGATGCCCGCGTAATCCACGTTGCTGATGATGTTGTTGCGCACGGTCACGTAGTCGGTGGCGGTGCCGGCGTGCTCCGAGGCCAGCTCGATGCCGATGTTGCTGTCGACGATCAGGTTGCGCTCGATCGTGATCTGCGTGCCGCCGTCGACGTAGATGCCGCCGGCGCTGGTCTCGCCGCCCGAGCATCCGCCCGAGCCGCAGGTGGCGCCGTAGGCCGGATTGGTCGAGGTGTCGACTTTCCAGACGCGATTGTCGGCGATGAGCCCGTTGCGCGCCCGGTCGTTCGACGGCGCCACGCCCTCGTAGCCGATCGCGTCGATGGCGATGTTGTTGGTGTCGTGGACCAGATTGTTGGTGATCGTGAAGCCGTCGACGTTGCCATTCACCACCAGCGCCTCGCTTGAGCCGAGCTTCAGGTTCGCCAGCTCGTTGCCGTCGATCAGCAGCTGGCGGATGGCCGTGGCGCTGTCGCCGTAGACCGCGATGCCGTGGGCGTCGCCGCCGTTCCGCCCGGTGTAGTTGGTCTCGATGTGGTGGATGAAGTTGTTGCGCAGCTCGACGCCCGTCCCCGCCCCCGACACGCTGATCCCGACCGGGACGACGCCCGAGCTGCTCGTGCGCAAGTTGCGCAGCTCCAGGTTCTTGATCACGACGTAGCTGCGGCTGTCGATGGTCAGCAGCGCGTTCGGCCCGCTCGCCGGCGAGAGGTTGGCGCCGTCGAGCACCGCCTGCTCGCCCGGATAGCTCTGGAAGCTGATCGGCGCCGCCGCGGAGCCGGAAACATTGACTGTCACTTTTTCCTGGTAGACGCCGCCGCGAATGAACACGGTGGTGCCCGCCGTCGCGCTCGCGGCGGCTTTTTGGATGGTGCGCCAGGGCGCGGCCAGGCTGCCGTCGCTGCTGTCGCTCCCGTTGGTCGCCACGTAGCGGGTGGGGCCGCCGGGCAGCGGCGTGCTGGTCG
>DASWWB010000965.1:0-1904 GCA_036406115.1 Herpetosiphonaceae bacterium | reverse complement strand
CCTCCAGCTCATCCTCGAAGCGCGCCAGCAGCGTCGGCCGGCCCAGGTTGCGCCTGCCGGCCATGGCCAGCAGCGCCGGCCGGGCGAACAGCTCGAAGCAGACCATGGCCGAGACCGGGTTGCCCGGCAGGCCGATGAACGGCGTCTCGCGCAGCCAGCCGAAGACCAGCGGCTTGCCCGGCCGCATCTTGACCCGCCAGAACTCCAGCCGGCCCATCTTCGTCAGCACCTTCTTGACGACATCGAAATCGCCGACCGACACGCCGCCCGAGGTGAGGAACAGATCGGCGCCCCAGGCCAGCCCCTCCTCGATCCGCGCCGCGACCTCGGCCTCGGTGTCGCGGGCGACCGGCAGCTGGAGCGGCTCGCCGCCGGCAGCCAGGACCTGGGCCAGATTGGCGTAGCCGTTGGAGTTGCGGATCTGGCCCGGGCCGGGCCGCTCGCCGACATCGACCAGCTCGTCGCCGGTGGCCAGGATCGCCACCCGCGGCCGGCGATGGACCGGCACCAGCGCCGCGCCGACTGTGGCCAGCACGCCGATCTCCGCCGGGCGGATCAGGGTTCCCGGCGCCAGCGCCAGCTCGCCGGCCCGCAGATCCTCGCCGGCGGGGCGGACGTTGTTGCCGACCGCCGCTGGCTGATAGATCCTGACCAAGCCTTGGGCGGCGAGCGAATCGGCGGCCTGCTCGTCGGTCTCCTCGAACGGCACCACGGCGTCGGCGCCTGCCGGCAGCGGGGCGCCGGTCATAATCCGGATGGTCGCGCCGGGCGTCACGGCGCCTTGGGCGACATAGCCGGCGGCGAGATCCGAGACAATCCGCAGCGTGACGGGGGCGGCGGGGGATGCGGCGGCCACGTCGGCGGCGAGCACCGCATAGCCGTCCATGGCGGAGTTGGCGAAACCGGGGATGGGCGCGTCGGCGACGGCGGGGGCGGCGAGCGTGCGGCCCAGCGCCTGGCTGAGGGGGACGGACTCGATCTCCAGCGGGCGGAAGTGGCGGAGAATCTCCGCCTGGGCGTCATCGACCGACCGGAGCACAACGTGATCCTGCATCTCGCTCCTCGAAACAGCGGTCGGCCGGAGGGAGCCCGGCCGCCCGCACGCGGCTAGCAGCCCGAGCGCCCGCCGACCGGGCGCAGCGAGCGCACCTCGGAGATCGCGTTGCGCTCATCGACAAACACCACCGTCGGCTCCCAGTCCTCGGGGCGCTCGACGAAATCAACCTGGGCGTAGGCCATGATAATCACCAGATCGCCGATATTGACCAGATGGGCGGCGGCGCCGTTGAGCTGGATCGTGCCCGAGCCGCGCTCGCCGACAATCGCGTAGGTCTCCAGCCGGTTGCCGTTGGTCACATCCACCACCTGGACGCGCTCGAACGGCCAGATCCCCGCGGCGTCCAGCAAGTCCTCGTCGATCGTGATCGAGCCGACATAGTTGAGATCGGCGTTGGTGACGGTGGCGCGGTGGATCTTGGCGTGAACCAGGGTGCGAATCATGGTTGGTTCTCCTTCGAACATGGTCGCCGCCGGATCATCCCAGCGATGCCGGTCGACGCCGCTGTGCATGATACGCTCAAGCGCGGTGCGGCGCAAGGCGGACGCGCCCCGCTCCGGCTGCTGCTAGGATCGGCGTGATTGAAGGAGAAGACCCGATGCGCCATCCCGTCCCCCCGCTCGCCGATCTGCAAGCCGCCGCCAACCATTTCACGCTGCGGCTCAAACTCAAGACCGACGGGTTTGCGCTGCTGGCGCTCGGCGCCGCGCTCGCTCTGACCGGCCTGCTGACCCAGACCGACCGCTGGGGCCATATCGGCTTTCTGGCCTCCGCGCTCTGGCTGGCGACGCGCGGCGCGCTCCTCAGGACCGAGACGATCTGGCGCGCGCCGAAGCAATCACGCACC
>DASWWB010000964.1:0-4539 GCA_036406115.1 Herpetosiphonaceae bacterium | reverse complement strand
GAGGGCCGGCAGCAGGGCGCGATAGGCCGCCTCCTGCTCAGTCGACAGCGCGCGCTGGCCGTAGCGGCGCACCGCGCCCAGGTCGGCGCCGCGCTCCAGCAGGCCGGCGGCGCAGCGCACATCGGCGGCGGTCGTGCCGGCGAAGGTCAGGTTGCCGGTGTCTTCGTAGATGCCGAGCAGAAACAGGGTCGCCTCGGCTGGGGAGATGGGTGCGCCGGCGTCCAGCAGCCGGCTGGCGAGAATCGTCGTGGTGGCGCCGCAGGGCTCGATGAGGAGGGTCGCGGGATGGGGGGCGGGCGTCTCGGGGCCGGCGTGATGGTCGATCACGACCACCGGCGTCTCGGCCGCCAGCCGCCAGTGGCCCCAGATCCGCCGGGTGTCGACCAAAATCACCCGCGCGACGGGCTCGTCGGGCAGCGCGTCGGCGTCGGCGAACAGCAGCTCGTCGCGGTAGAGGCCGACGAATTCGGCGACGTTCTCGTTGAGCTGGCGTGCCAGCACCGGGATGGCGCCGGCGTAGAGCCTGGCGGCGGCCTGCTGGGCCGCCAGGGCGTCGAAATCGGTGACCGGATGGCCGAGAATTATCTCCACGCGGCCGATTATAGCAGCTTGGCCAGCCCGAAGCCAACCGCCGCCGCGGGGACCCTCTGGGTGACGCCGCCCAGCGCGCTGGCAAGCCCGTAGCCCAGCGCCGGCCGTTTAGAACAGCTTGGCCAGCCTGAAGCCAACCGCCGCCGCCAGCACGCCGCCCACCGCGCTGGCAAGCCCGTAGCCCAGCGCCAGCGCCGTCCTGCCGTCCTGCAACAGCCGCGCCAGCTCGACGGAAAAGGTCGAAAACGTGGTGTAGGCGCCGAGGAAGCCGACGCCCAGCAGCAGCGCCAGGCCGCCGCCCCAGGCCGCCTGCGCCTTCGGCCAGCCCGCCAGCCCGCCCAGCGCCAGGCTGCCGCTCAGGTTGATCAGCAGCGTGGCGAGCGGGAAGGCGCCCGGCCAAACACCAGCGACCCAGCGCCCAAGCCAGTAACGGGCGTTGGCGCCGGCCACCGCGCCCAGGGCGATCAGCGCCGATGCGGCAAGTGGGTGTTTGTCCATCAGCCCCTGCTCACCAGCGGCAGGAAGCGCCGCTCGATCGGCACGAGCAGCAGGTCGACCGGGAAATAGCCGATGTTGCCGGGATGGGCGGGATCCGTGCCGGCGTCGAATGCGCCGTACCAGCGCTGCCCGACCTGGGCGCCGGCGATGTCCCACAGCAGGGTCATGTCGAACGGCGCGCCGGCTGGCGCCGTGGCCGGGCCGACCGCCGCCAGATTGCCGGCGCCGGCCCGCCCGACCTTGCCGACCGACAGCGTCACGCTGTCAGGCCCGCCGCCGCCGCCGGCGTAGTTGTGGATGAGCAGGAAATAGGTTCCGGTGACGGGGTCGGTCTGGTCGATGTACTCCAGCGCGGCGCCTGTCGCGCTGGAGTTGATCAGCTCGGCGGGCTGGGGGGCGCCGTCGCCGTTCGCATCGCGGGCCAGGTACAGGTCGAGGTCTTGCGCCGTGGTCGAGATGATCTCGGTGACCAGACGCTTGAGCGGGAGGGGCTGCGGCAGCGCGACCACCGCCACGCCGTCGCTCAGATCATCGAACACTTGCTCCGGCTGCGAGTCCTGGGCCAGGAGGTAGGTGGTGGCGGCGCCTGGCGCCAATCCGTAGGCCCGCACCGTCAGATTGGTGACCGGCGCATCGGAGCGCACTGCCGCCACCAGCGCCGCGCCCTGGCCGAACGGTGTCGCCAGCCGGATGCGGCGGTTGTCGGCGCCGGCGGCCGGACGCAGCGACGCCAGCAGCCAGCAAAGCAGAATCAGCGCGGTCCAGCGTTTCATGCCCGTCCTCGAATCGTTGCGTTGGCGTTAAGGATAGGCGATCTGGCGCCGCTTGTCGAGCCGGTTAGCCCAGCGCCGCCCACTCCTCCGCTAATAGTTCGTGGTTGATCCCCGCCCCGGCCGCCGCCCCGGCCGCCGCCGCCGCGATCGCCTGCTGGAGCGGCGTGGCGCAGTCGCCGGCGGCGTACAGGCCCGGCACGCTGGTCCGCCCCAGCATATCGACCTTGATCAGATGGGCGAGCGGCCCGTCGCCGACCAGCTCGCAGCCCAGCAGCCCGGCCAGATCCGAGCGCTGGCGTTGCGGGACGCGCAGCATCAGTCCGCGCCGCTCCAGCGCGCCGCCGTCGGCGAATTCGATCCGCGCCAGCTCGCCGTCAGCGCCCGCCAGCCGCGCGATCGGCGCCTCGTAGATCGGAATCCCGCGCCTGACGATCTGCTCGCGCTCCTCGGCCGAAAGCTCGGCGGGGCCGTTCGAGCAGAGCGCCAGGTCCGAGGTCCAGCCGCGCAGCAGCTTCAGGGCCTCCAGCGCCAGCGGCCCGCTCGCGCAGACCGCCAGCGGCAGATCGCGCATCTCCCAGCCGTGGCAGTACGGGCAGTGGAAGACCGCGCCGCCCCACAGCTCGGCCAGCCCGGGGATCGGCGGCAGCAGGTCCTCGACGCCGCTGGCAAGCAGCAGTTTGCGCGCCGCCGCCGTGCTCCCGTCCGCCAGCGCCAGGCCGAAGCCCTCGGCGATGGGCGCGGCGCCGGTCGCCTCGCCGGCTCGCAGCTCGACGCCGTCGTAGGCCGCCAGCTGCTCGCTGCCGATCCGCCGCAGCTCGGCGGGACTGGTCCCGTCGCGCGACAGGAAATTGTGCATGGCCTGCGCCGGCTGGTTGCGCGGCCGCCCGCTGTCGATCACCAGCACCCGCCGCCGCGAGCGGCCCAGCGCCAGCGCCGCGCTCAGCCCCGCGTTGCTCCCGCCGACAATGATTGCGTCGTACATATCCGCCTCCGTTTTGTTGATACTCAATATCAATGATACTTAGTATCAATATAACAGAATCACGCGGCGGCGCAAGGGGGGAAATTAGCATTTGCCGCCGCGCATGCTCTATGCTATAATCCACAACCGGGCTGCGGAACACGCAGTTAATTTAACGATTCTCATTGTGATGGGCGGAGGGACAGGCCCGACGAAGCCCGGCAACCCCATATTTGGAAGGTGCCAACTCCTGCAAGCCATTGGCTTGAGAAATGAGATTCGATTGCATGGGCCTCTCGCGTGAGAGGTTTTTTTCATGGCTGTTTTCGCCGAGACAACCCGGACCGTCTGGTGGGAAGATGGGGAGTGCCGCCTCATCGACCAGACGTTGCTGCCCGCGAGCTTCAGCGTGGTGCGCTGCGCCGATCCGGCGGCGGTGGCGGCGGCGATCAAAACCATGCAAGTGCGCGGCGCCCCGGCGATCGGCATCGCGGCGGCCTACGGCATGGCGCTGGCGGCCCGGCGCTCCGGAGCGACCGAGCTAGCGGCGCTGCTGGATGAGCTGCGCGGGGCGAAGGCGCTGCTGGACGCGACCAGGCCCACCGCCATCAATCTGGCCTGGGCGACCGGCAGGGTGCTGCGGCGGGCGGAGCGAAGCGGCGACGCTGACGAGGCGCGGGCGGCGGCGCTGGCCGAGGCCGAGCGGCTGCGCGACGAAGACGAAGCGATGTGCCGGGCGATCGGCCGCCATGGCGCGGCGCTGCTGGCCGGCCGCCGCACCGTCCTGACCCACTGCAACGCCGGCGGGCTGGCGACCGCCGCCTACGGCACGGCCCTGGCGCCCATCCGCGCCGCCCACGAGCATGGCCAGGCAATCCACGTCTTTGTCGACGAAACCCGGCCGTTCCTGCAAGGCGCGCGCCTGACCAGCTGGGAATTGCAGCAGGCCGGCATCCCGCTGACGCTGATCACCGACAACATGGCCGGCCACTTCATGCAGCGCGGGGCGATCGATTGTATCATTGTCGGCGCCGACCGGATCGTAGCGAACGGCGACGTCGCCAACAAGATCGGCACCTACGCCCTGGCGGTGCTGGCCCAGGCCCACGGCCTGCCGTTTTATGTCGCCGCGCCGACCTCGACCATCGATCTCGCGCTGGCCGACGGCTGGCAGATCCCGATCGAGGAGCGGGCGCCTGAGGAAGTGACCAGCATGGCGGGGCGGCAGGTGGCGCCCGAGGGCGTCGCCGCCGCCAACCCGGCCTTCGACATGACGCCGCACCGGCTGGTCACGGCGATCATCACCGAGCGCGGCGTGGCCGAGCCGCCGTTCGGGCCGGCGCTGGCGGCCATGGTCGCGGCGGCGGAGCGCGAGCGCGGCGATGTCGCTGCCGTTTGAGGCCAACTGCCTGCCGGTGGCGCCCTTCGCGCTGCCCTACGCCGATCCCGCCGCCGCCTGGGCCGCCCTGCTGCGCTGGACGCCGGACGTGCTGGCGTGGCCGCTCCTGCCCGGCGAGGCCGGCTGGCTGCTGGCCGCCGAGGGCTTTCCCGGCAGGATCGAGCAGCAGCCGCTGATCGACCGCACGCTGTTCGAGCAGGGCGGCGAGGCGCTCCAGCTGGCCTTCCTGCGCAACGACCTGGCCTGGGCGGCGTCGCCCGCCTTCGCCCGCCGCGCCCGCTCGGCGCCCTGGCGGGGCGGCGAGCCGGCCCAGCAGC